>CAXIDD010000722.1:0-2768 GCA_964021975.1 uncultured Saprospirales bacterium
TTTCAGAATCAGCTGTAACAATGGATTATACGACAAATTTAATCGCTTCAATCTCGTGGATCAAGGCTTGTGGATCCGTTTCTAACAAGGCCATCAAATCAAAGACTTTGTCGCTAAAACCAGCTAAACAAAAAGTCTTTTGCTGAGGCAATTGTAAAGATCCATATCCTTGTAAATCAAAAGAATAAACAAATGGATCTGCTTGGTATTTCCGCTTATAGGCCTCAAAAGTTTTCTTAGGAGAATAGGTCCCTATCCAACCCTGCATATCAGATAAAATAATGATCCGATCATAAGCTTTATTGGCCCTTTGAAAAATAGCATGAAAGTTAGTACCCGCAGAACGAGCATTTTTAACCAATTGATCCGTAATTCCAAAAATTGAATCTCGGAAAAATGGATAAACATAGGCTGCTCGATCAGAAAAACGCATTAAATCTGCATCGTTGGACTTGTACAACATCGCTGCGAAAATAGCACCAATTTGAATTGGTGGTTTTCCACGGCCTTTAGCAACCCAAGTCATGGAACCAGAGTCATCCAAGACGACTAAGGTACGTCCGTCAAACACCGGTACATTATCAACAGAGATTTCCAAAGCCCGATTTAATGCCCTTTGAATACGGCGTTTGTTCCGAATGGAAACCTGGGCCTCAAGGATCGCATCTTGGGCCGTCAAATAACGGAAAGGCAATACCTTAGACTTCTTAATCCGCTGACGATCAACCAATGTTTTCAAAGCCTGATCTAATACTTCAGGAGCTTGCTCGGCAATGTTACGAAGGTTACGCAATAAGGCGAAATAACCAATTTTCTGTTCTCTAATCAAATCGCTCCAAGCTGCTGCCTTTTGTTCTTTTTTAGCAATAACAGTGGTAGCTTGGCCAGCATTGGAAAGCTTAGCTTCCCAGGTGTTGACGGCTTTCAAGTCTTGATTCACTAATTTCCCAATGGCTCCTTGGTTGTGAGCCGTAGGTTTTGGGTGAACTAAATTGACCAAATCTACCAATTTCACAGACCGCTCCTGACCACGATATTTAGCCAATTGATAAGCATCAAACTGAGTAAATGCTTGGGCAAAGCCCTTTTTCATGGCATTCGGTAACTTTTCATTGCCCAAAGCCCGATAGGCAGCATAAATCTCCAACATGTCATCTGGCCGTTGGACAATGGACTGGTAAAAATCTTTAGCCCAAATATGACCACTGGCTTTGGTAGCAAGACGTGCCGCTAACAAATGTGTAATAGACCGCATCCCATAAGTCTTACGTGCATATACGGCCGCTTTAGCCGCAAATACCGGATCTACTTGATCAAGAAGGTTAAATAATTCTTGATGGGTCTGCTTTGCTTTACGATAATATTGGTCTTGTGCAAAGGAAGTCAATAATAAGGACGCTAAATGTAATTTGGCATCCTGACGAAAAGCCAATCCTCCGCCACGGTTGCGGATCAATGGATTTTTGAATTTTCGCTTTTTGTTAAAGAGTGCCATGATTGTTTTAAGAGTTTTTAGTTTAAAACTTAGTAGAAGGAGGGCGATTCGAACGCCCACCATCTGGTTTCCAATACCAGCGCTCTGCCGTTAAGCTACCCCTCTAGTTATCTGATAATGATTTGTTGAATTATTATATACCATTCAACAAATCAAAATCCAGGAATTCAACAACTGTTATTAGTGGCAATACAGGAGTCGAACCTAACCCTCCCCGGTTTCAGCGGGGCGCTCTCCCCCGAGAGCTTTATTGCCTATGTTTACTGACGAAGTTCTATGAGCTTGTCAATATTGCTATGCTGATCATGATCTAAGAGATCATCGTCAGTAGAGCTTCGTCAGTATAGGTGGACAAAAACAGCGGGTGTGAAGATCCTTTCGGACCTGCGGTTGGGATCGAACCAACGACAGTAGAATTATCAATTCTCTGCTCTAACCATCTGAGCTACGAAGTAACACCTCACTTCAGTACCACCTAATTTTTCAGAAGAAATGGATACCATTCTTCTATATTTTCCTGATTTTTGGTCTGTGGAGACACTTGACTACATGGTCAAGATTACCAACTAGACCCTATTTGGAATGCCTGTAATCTGTTTGTTGGATCAACTGTCCATCAACTAATAAATTAGTGTTGATTAGCAGCGAACCAAAGACAGTACAGCATTCGTTACTGTAATTCTTTGACTGTACGTCTTCAATTAAATTGGGAGAGACGCGCAGCTATATCGGATAGCCGCGTCTTTTAGGGCAGCTTAGCCGAGTAAGGATAGGAATGTGGGGCAAAAGCAACTGGGGTTTAGTCCGATTGCCACCACATTGATCGGTCGGATCGAATGATCACTTTCCGATGTTTTAGATGAAAATTTTATCTTTTTCATTTATTTGAAAATTAATCATCAGTTTTTAAGTCAAACAATAAAATATTTATCGACCTAATTAACTATTTAATATTTTTTACTTGATCTATTGTGCAAGTTAAATAATCACTTACGAACCTATAAACCGATAAGCGGGTACAAATAGTTCCAGCAGCTGAAAAAAATATTATTTTTATTTTCAGCATTAAGTTTAATCAACTGACTAACAAATATTTAGGCTAAAAAATAGCTAAAGACGTAATATGGAATATGCTAAGTGTAGGAGTTTAGAAGTGACAAAGGGTCTTCTCCTCTCTTAAGTAGTACTATTTAATTACATTCTAAGCTTTTATTTTTTTATAAAAATAGAAGAACAGGCAGGAGTTTTCGTCAAGGTACAACCTTCTTTTTGC
>CAXIDD010000723.1:0-2758 GCA_964021975.1 uncultured Saprospirales bacterium
TTGCATGATGACTCCCGTGTCGTCGTTTTGGTTTTCTATTAAGAGAACATTAACTGGATTATTTTTGTAATCAATAGCATAAATTTCTATTTGAAAATTTTCTGTAATATTTTTATTCAATAGATTATATAAATCCGAAGAATCACGAAGACCACAATCGCTAAATTTTGATGGCTTAAATTTTTTAGACTTATCATCATATCCATAGACAATAAGTCCATATTTATCACTTACCGTATTAGCAATAGAACAGGTATCCTTTAAAAATTCATAATACCCTTTTCCTTTAGAAGATAGATCAGGCCATTCTCTTTTAAAATCTAAGTTTGGCCTTTCCACACTTTGACCCAAAAGTGATTTTAGAAGGTTTTCTGCGACAATAGTTTTTATTTCATCTTCCACATTAATCTTCATTTATAAAACTGGAATAATTCTATACTGCTTCTTTGGTTTAGCTAGAAAACGCTGTATTAATTTCCGAGTTTCAGGGTTACCCGGATAAGGTTTGATGTAAGTTTCCAATTCGGAAGAATGTTGAATCGTTTCAGTAATTTCTAAGTAACCAAAACCGTAGTAATTTCCATCTTTTATTTGAATAACCGCCTGCTCTTCGGGGCTCCGACCTTCATCCAGGATGAAGAAGTCTTTGTCAAAAACGGTACTTAGATAAGACAGCGCTTCTTCCGCACGGACGTTATATTCCTCCGGTGTTTCTTGGCCCGCACAGGCACCGAGGCATTGTTTTAAATGGAAATGGAAACAAGCTGATTTAGGCGCATGGGTTTTACAAAGGTGATCACATAAATCGTAGGCCAGACGCGCTCGCTCCATGGCTCCTTTGGCTGAACTTAATTTGGGGTATTCCGAGATAACTTCCAGTTGCTTGCGTTCTTTGGCCAATACTTTGTCTATACCAAGGCAACGAAAACCATCCGCATTGACCCAAGTATGAATCACAAAGGGAAAATACCGCACTTTCTGCGCTCGATTAATGGCTGGCCTGATGCGTTTTATTTCAAAAGACTCTAGCAAGAGGGCAACCAATTCACTCCCCGTTTCTTCATAGGTAACTTGATGAACATGTTGCTGGAGTTTGCGTGCTTTTTCTGTTTTTTTGGCAAAATGCTCCGCTACTCTTTTCTTAATATTGATGCTCTTTCCAACGTAAACCACCTCTCCTTGGTAATTGTGGAAATAGTAGACACCACAAGTCTCTGGAAGTGCATGTATCTTTTCCAAATTAAGGTTAGCTGGTAATAATGACTCTTTTATTCCTAGATTAATCAAGTTATAAGCAGATTCTTGATTTTCTTCTCGATGAAGAATTTTCTCTAGTAAGATAGCAGTGGCAGCAGCATCTCCTAATGCTCGGTGACGTGCTTCATTGGTAATGCCAAAATAATCACACAAACGCCCTAAACCATAGCCAGGCAAACCGGGAAAAGCTTGTCTGCTTAAACGCACAGTGCATAAATTTTTGCGAGTATATGTATAACCCAGCCTTCTAAATTCCTCTCGAATAAAGCTATAGTCAAAACGAGCATTATGCGCGACGAAGATGGCTCCTTCTGTACGTTCTACCACTTCCTTCGCTATTTCATAAAATTTTGGTGCCTCAGCAACCATTTCTTGACTAATACCCGTCAACTCCGTAATTCCCGCAGGAATATAACGCTCTGGATTCACCAATGAGCTCCATTCATCAATGACTTTTTCTCCATCGTGTCGGACGATAGCTACCTCCGTTATCCGATCCCTACTGGCTTTCCCACCGGTAGTTTCTACATCAATAATCGCGTAAATCTTTTCTTTAGCCAATATTAAAAACTATTAAGTGGTTAAATCTGTACAAAAGTGGACTTATTTAAGTTTGAAAAAAATCCTTTTGCTCAGATTGTATTTATTCTCAAGATCCTATTGTAATTCTAAATCAACTTCAATATCTTCCCGAAGAAGCCATTCAAACTTACAACAAATGAAACATAACACCCTAAATATAAAAATAATTGTTTTAATTATTGCTTTTTTTTGTGCTAATTGCCAAAATCAAGCCGTTCCAGAATCAAAAGCTGAAGCAGATATCATTGAAAAACCGGAATTACGGGTTGGAGCTGCACGCACACCACTCTACTTTCCAATGATCAAAGGTAAAAAGCTAGGCTTAATTGTCAATCAAACTTCTACGATTGGAGACCAGCATCTGGTAGACTTACTATTAGAAGCTGACATGGAAATTGTCAAAATATTTGCTCCTGAACATGGTTTTCGAGGAGAGGCAGATGCAGGAGAGGAAGTAAAAGATGGCAAAGATAAAGCAACCGGCATTCCAATCGGCTCTTTATATGGCGATAAAAAGAAGCCAAGTGCCGACGCCCTCGCTGGCATCGATCTATTGATTTTTGATATCCAAGATGTAGGCGCGCGTTTTTATACTTATATCTCTACCATGCACTATATCATGGAATCGGCCGCTGAAAACCAGCTGCCGTTTTTGGTCTTGGACCGACCTAATCCCAATGGGCATTATGTAGATGGACCAGTTTTAGACACGAGTCGTTACCGCTCTTTTGTAGGTATGCATCCGATTCCAGTGGTACACGGCATGACCATTGGAGAATATGCCCAAATGGTTAATGGCCAAGGTTGGCTGAAAAATGGAGCTAAATGTGAGCTAGAAGTTATTTCTTGTGAAGGTGATAACCATCAGACTCCTTATGAATTGCCGATTAAGCCTTCTCCGAATTTGCCTAATAATCGC
>CAXIDD010000724.1:0-2748 GCA_964021975.1 uncultured Saprospirales bacterium
CAGTAGTAATGGATTGCAAGATAAAAGCAAGAGATTGGCAGCGTGACTATAGAAGAAATCGCTATCAGTTCCACGGCTGGATGGAAAGGAATATCAAGCTTAAAGTATAAGCAAAGCATGAAATCTGATAGAAACGAAGTTTAAGATAACAAAATACACCCGGGTATAAAAATATTTAAGGCATTACATTTTCGCCATCAATTCCTTCATGGTCTTGTAAGCGACCATCGCGGTCATACTTTGGTGATCGCGAATTGGATTGTATTCTACAATATCCGCGCCAACGATTGGTACGTCAATGTTTTGTAAAATATGGAACAACTCCCGCGTGCTCATGCCGCCTGGCTCATGATGACTGACGCCCGGTGCAAAAGCCGGATCTAGTGCATCTAAATCTACAGTAACGTATAAGGGACCTTCTAAGTGGGACAAGAAATCAAAGTTAAAGTCTTTCATTTCCTGAATTTTGACCCCAAAACGTTTGACTTGTTCTCTTTGGTGGGTTGTCAAGCAACGGTTCCCGATCTGAGTCAGCGAGCCCACTTTCCCTGTTTCCATAATCCTGGCAAATGGAGAAGCATGAGAGAAAGGGGTGTCTGCAAAATTGTCGTACAAGTCCCCATGGGCATCAATCTGTAGGATATGCAGGCCAGGATATTGCTCTGTGTAAGCATCAAGAATTGGAAAAGCGACTGAGTGATCACCACCAAGGGATACTAGTTTGTCCCCATTTTGAATAATGGCCCGAACCGCAGTCTTGATCTCTTGAAAAGCTGCTTTGGGAGATAAATCCATCAAATTAAGGTCACCAAAATCATCGTAAACTTCACCAGCTAGAATATTCTGTCCATCTTCGGCAAAGGTGTTAGCAGAACCTTCCCGCTCCATCAGACGGATCCTGGCGGGTGCAGCAGCGGCGCCACGGAGGTAGGAGGAATTCAAGTCGTAGGGTAGACCGAGCAGTTTGATTTTTGCCATTTTATAGTTGTTGAGGGAGGAGGTGATGAATAGTTGAATCCTAATTCGATAATTCATCACCTCGTCAAATATTCAGAAACTTAGCTTACAAACTATTACGCTAAGCCAGCAGTATATTGGTCGAACATTCCATAAGACCGGCGCAAGCGTCTCAGGACTTCTTCTTTTCCAAATAAGGCCATCATATCAAAGATGGAAGGCCCTTTCAGGGTTCCTGTCAATCCAATTCTTAAAATGGGTAGCACATCACCGTATTTTAGTTCTTTTTCAGCCATAAAGGCTTCTATACCAGCTTTTATGTCCGCTTCCGTAAAGGAAGAAATATTTTCAACGGCAGCTAGTAATTCATCAAAGGAGCCGCGTTTATCTGCTTTCCATTTTTTGCGGATATTCTTTTCGTCGAAACTAGTGAAGTCCTCGAAAAAGTAATAGCCCTTATCCCAGAAGTCAGAGAGTAAAATCGTTCTTTCTTTCATCAGACTGCAAAATGCTTGTAAGAAATTGGCACTAGGTTCATGGCCTTTCTGTGCGATCAAGGGGCGCACCATTTCAACCAATTCTGTATCCGATGTATGAATAATATACTGCTGGTTGAACCACTTGGCTTTATCAAAATCAAAGCGGGCACCGGATTTCCCGATTTGCTCAATACTAAAGGCTTGAATTAAAGCATTTAGATCAAACATTTCCTGCTCCGTACCTGGATTCCAACCTAAAAAGGCTAAGAAATTAAGTGCGGCATCTGGTAGGAAACCAAACTCTCGGAAACCAGTAAAAGAGTCTTCTGGTGTTTCTCCTTTCCAGGCCAATGGAAATACAGGCATACCTAATTTTTGTCCATCGCGCTTGCTCAATTTTCCTTTACCAGTTGGTTTTAGAATCAAAGGCAAATGGGCAAAAGCGGGCATTGTGGCCTCCCAATCTAGAAAACGATACATTAGTATATGGTGTGCCGTACTTGGTAACCACTCTTCGCCACGGATGACATGACTGATCTTCATTAGATGATCATCCACAATATTGGCTAGGTGATAGGTGGGCATACCATCTCCTTTTAGAATGATTTTATCATCCAATTCATTGGTTTGAAAGCTTACATCACCACGGACTAAGTCAGAAATGATTACTTCTTCGTTAGTAGGTACCTTTAAACGGATGGTATAGGTCGCGCCACTTTCGATTTTTGCTTGAATTTCAGTAGCTGAAAGCCCAAGGCTATTGTTCATCTCCTCGCGTACTGAATGATCGTATTTGAAATTGTGGTTGCCTTTCGCTTTTTCAGATTCTCTTCGTCCATTGAGTTCTTCTGGGGTATCAAAGGCATAATAAGCATGTCCGCGCTCCACTAATTCTAGGGCATACTTTTTATAAATATCCTTGCGTTCTGATTGACGGTAAGGGCCGTAATCACCTCCAAAACCAGGACCTTCGTCTGGCGTGATTCCACACCAAGCTAAAGCTTCGACAATATATTCTTCAGCACCGGGTACAAAACGGGTTTGATCGGTATCTTCAATTCTTAGAATAAAGGTACCATTGTGCTTTTTAGCTAATAAGTAATTGTATAAAGCGGTACGTACACCGCCAATATGTAAAGCTCCGGTGGGACTAGGGGCAAATCGGACGCGAATATTTTCCATTAGACTAATTTTTTTACAACTTCATTAGTAAATAACAAAGGCTTCTAAAAAGTTCCGCAAAGGTACGTATCCCTATTTGAACATCCTAATAATGCTTGTTTAAGGATGGTCTCAATCATGAGTTACAGGT
>CAXIDD010000725.1:0-2746 GCA_964021975.1 uncultured Saprospirales bacterium
GCTATTTGCCGCAAGAGTTTGGCGTTTATCCCAAAGTAAGTGCCCTCACCATGCTAGATCATATTGCCTCGCTAAAAGGTATTTCCAACAAGGGAGAACGCAAAGAAGTAGTAGAAGCTCTTTTAAATAAAACTAATCTCTGGGAAGTGCGAAAGAAAAATTTAGGGACTTACTCCGGTGGTATGAAACAGCGTTTTGGTATCGCCCAAGCCTTGATTGGTGGTCCACAGTTGATCATCGTAGATGAACCTACCGCCGGTCTTGACCCTGCCGAGCGCAACCGCTTCCATAACCTGCTCAGTGAAATCGGAGAAAATACAATAGTGATTCTGTCGACTCACATTGTAGAAGATGTTGCCAACCTCTGTCAGAATATGGCCATTATCTGTCTTGGAGAGGTAATCGCCCAAGGAAACCCACAAGAGCTGACCCAATCGGTAGCGGGTAAAGTGTGGAAGAAATTAATCGATAAAGTAGACATCGACCAATATCGAGACCAGATGCAAGTGATCTCTACCCAATTGAAGAGTGGAAAAACAGAAATCCATGTCTTCCAGGAGAGTCAGCCGGATGCTAGTTTTGAAGCAGCCACGGTTGATCTAGAAGATGTATACTTCTCCCATATTTCTTCACGCATGGACGTAGTGACCGTCTAGACCTAAATCCACCAATCATGTTTAAAGAAATATTTTTATTCGAATTAAAATACCGTTGGAAACGCCCAGCGACTTGGGCTTATTTTGGTATCCTTTTTCTATTCGGAGCCTTAATTGGAGGAAGTGGAAATACGCCTGCATCCGAAAAAGTGTTCATCAATGCACCAGGTGCAATTGCCCAAATGATTACCATCATCAGTATTTTTGGGATCATTTTAGGTAGTGCCATTATGGGGGTGCCGGTCTATCGAGATATTGAGCATAAAACTCAAAATTTCTATTTTTCTTATCCTATCAATGAGAAGGGCTATATTTTGGGGCGTTTTTTAGGCTCTTTTGTTATTTTATTAATGATTAGCCTGGGTTTACACTTGGGACTCATGCTTGGCTTTACCATCTGTCAGGTTTTTGAAATAGAAGAAGCTTCGCGTTTTGGTCCATTTAATCTTTGGCACTATATCCAGCCCACCTTGACGATTATGTGGCCTAACTTATTGTTGTCTGGCGCCTTGTTTTTTGCTTTGGTCAGTTTGTCCAAGCGGATCATGTTGGCCTATGCAGGCGGTGCACTTTTGTTTGTCCTTTACTTAGTGACCTCGACGCTCGGCCAAGATATTGAATCCAGGGAGCTCCTGAATATTTTAGATCCATTTGCCTTGAACACCTTGGATAACGTTACGCGTTATTGGACACCTGTAGAGCAGAATACCCAAGTGATTCCATTCTCTGGCGCACTACTCTATAATCGTTTATTATGGTCTGGATTAGCCATTTTGATTTTTGTCTTTACCTTGTTTCGTTTTGATTTCCAACGTTTCTTGAATAAAAAGTTAGGTAAGCAAAAAGAGGAAGTAGATACAAAACCAAAATTGAAGGCTTCTGAAATAAAAATTCCAGTTGTTTCAAAAAACTATTCAAACAGTCACAATTGGAGGCAATTGTTTCAGTTGACCAAATTGGAGTTGAAAAACATCACCCGAGATTTATTCTTTCGCTCTATTTTGCTCATTGCAGTAGCTTTTCTATTTTTTGATGCTTGGTTTGGTGCACCGATATATGGGACGCCTTCTCTACCAATGACCTACTATATGCTTGAGGTCAAGGATTTTACCTTCATCATACTGGTTTTTGTGCTGATTGTCTTTATCACAGGAGAAGTATTACACCGGGAGCGAGCCGTCAAGTACGATCAGATTTATGGAGCTATGCCCCTACCCAATTGGGTGATCTATGGCTCTAAGTTCTTATCACTGGTGGCACTGTGTTTCATACTGGTTCACATGATTCTGATTAGTGGCGTGCTGAACCAGGTCATTAAAGGCTATTTTGAATTTGAGCTGGGTAAGTACTTTACAGACATGTATCTGATTACTTTTCCAGAGTATATTCAGTATGTGATGGTGGCCTTTTTTGTGCATGCTTTGGTCCAAAAGAAGTTTTTAGGACACGTCATTACAATTGCTATTTGGCTACTGATTTTTGGAATCAGTTCCTTTGCAAATATTGATTACAATATGCTTTTCTATGGCTACCGACCAGGTTATACCCTTTCAGATATGAATGGTTTTGGCCATTTTGGGAAAGCCCAGTTTTGGTTCTTATTTTATTGGTTATCGTTTGGAGGAATGTTGGTCATCTTAGGAATGCTCTTTTGGAAAAGAGGAACAGATGCGGGTCGTAAAGCACGAATGAAAACTGCCCAAGCAAGGTTAAATAACTATTCTTTATTTGGTATTGGAGCACTTGCCTTAGCTTTCATTGGCTCTGGTGTTTTCAATTACTATAATGTAAGTGTACTAAATAATTACCGAACAGCTAAAGCAGGTAGAAAGACATCCGTAGAGTATGAAAAGAAATACCGGAAGTATCTTAAACTTAAACAGCCTAAAATTACAGATTTGAAGCTGGATGCTGAAATTTATCCAGATAAACGCTATACGGTAGTCAAAGGAGATTTTACAATAGTCAATAAATGGGACGAACCTATTGACTCTCTGCACCTGAACCTAAGTACCGGAGGTAGTTTTTACCAAGAAGTCAAAACCTTTACCATCAATGGGCAAGAACCCGTTTTGGGCCTTAATGATGAA
>CAXIDD010000726.1:0-2739 GCA_964021975.1 uncultured Saprospirales bacterium
CCATTGTACCACCATTCAATCCTCTCCTTAGGGTACGAAAAGTGCTGTCTTGTGCAAAATAAGTCCGAAAGGGTCGTATCCCATATTGACGTTCCCAAAGCTCTTCTGTAGCTTCAAAAACGAAGTTACTATCCAGATTTTGGTAGGAATCTACTTCCACTTTCATGTACTTTACTTCCCAGGTACCCTGGATTTCAGTAGCTATATTTGTTGTTTCCTGCGCTTCTACTTCTGAGTTATTGGGTGCACAGGAGTAGGCTAAAACGCTTAGCAATAAAAGCAAGTATATTCTCTTCATTTTTAAAATTTAATGCAAATGTAAAAAATCTGAATGAAAAGTTTTTATACAAAAAACCACTGCACACGAAGTACAGTGGTTCATAAATAATTACACACACTTGGATTAATAATTCTTATCGAATCGCCGCAATATTGCCCGAACCACTCGATTTAGCTTTTACTCTAGGTTTTCCTTTGTATTTCACATCGCCTGAACCTGAGACGCTTGCTTCTAGGCTTTCGGTTGCAAAAACGTACACATTTCCTGAACCTGAGACACTTATTTTTGCGTCTGCCACCTCAAAATCACTAGCTCTGACATTGCCGGAGCCACTTACGCGAGAACTAAAACTAGTCCCTTTACCTTTAATACTTACGTTGCCGGAGCCACTCACACGTGTTTCTACATCTTTTGCATCACATTCAAATTTAACATTGCCAGAACCACTAACTGCGACTTGCAAATCTCCCAGGTTAGAGAATTTCTCATCAGCTTGAATATCTCCGGAGCCACTTACGCCAATTTTATTCAAGGAAGGCACGGTAATATAAATATCGATGCCTTTACTTTTCCAAACTGGACGATCATAAGTAATTTTCAAATGACTACCATCCATTTTGAGGTCTATATTATCAATGATATTTTCTTGAGCCTTTACCACCAACTCTGTTTTGCTACCCTGGCGTAAATAAACATCGCCGCTAACTGCTAGCGTAAATCCATCGAAATCATCTACATCTAAAGTTCTTTTAACCACATCACCTTCGCCAGTGATTCTATTTTTCCACCAATTTTGCGCTTGTATGGAGGATAAAGACACGGCTAGAACGATTAGTGTGAATAGTAACTTTTTCATACTTGATATTATTTTAATTAGTTTAGTAAAAAGACTTATTAGACGCGTCATAGTTGCACGCGCTTTACAATATGATGCAAGAATGCGATGAAGACCCTCATATTTTAGATCAATTGCCTTAAAAATGCGGTAAAGGAATGATAAATAGGCTTATCTTATGCCTATCAATAATTATCACTTCTATGTTTCGAATCAAAAATATCTTTATTTTAACCTTAGTGATTGGCCTAACAGCATGCACAAATAGCGCTTTCAATAAAGATTATGAAAACCTACCTAGCAATGGGACAAGCGGAATAAATGCCGTAATTGAAATCCCTGCGGGGAGCAATCAAAAAATAGAATATCAGAAAGCTACTAAACGCTTCCAAAGTGATCTAGAGAATGGGCAGGCTCGGCTTATCTCTTTTTTGCCTTACCCTGGAAATTATGGTTTCATCCCAAGCACCTATATGGATCCAGCTCAAGGAGGCGATGGTGATGCCCTAGACATATTGGTGCTTTGTGAAAGCCTAGAAACGGGTACCGTGGTGGAAACTAAACCTATTGCTACCCTACTACTCCGAGATGCCGGTGAATTAGACACTAAAATCATTGCAGTCCCGACGGATCCTGCTTTACAAGTTTTCCAGATTGAAGACTTCCAGGATTTTTTGATTCACCAAGATGCTGCACGACGGATTATAGAAACTTGGTTTTTAAATTACAACCCCAAGGATGATACGCAGCTCATTCGCTGGGAAGATGATCAATATGCCTTACAAGAAATAAAAAAATGGAACAAGAAAAACTAAATTGGCTGGTCCACACCCCAGCACCAAACCTAACAGCAAGTGAAAATTTTTATAGCCGTCTGGGTTTTTCAAAGTTGGAAGCAAGCTCAAATATTTGGCAGAGTGACGCTTGCGTTGTTGAGCTAAATCCAGATAATTTTGCCCGTGCTGGAATCAAGCTATTTGCGTCAAATTGGGCAGAAACTGTAGAGAAAATAGAAAGTCTCACTACTATTTATCCCATCACAGGTGGCTATTTATGCTTCTCGCCTTCAGGTACTGCGGTTTATCTTATTGAAGTCGAGCAATCTTTTCCTGTAAGCAACAATACTAGTCTATTGGGCAAATACGCTGGCCTAAGTTTAGAATCCACTAATCTTGAAGCTTCTACTCTATTTTGGGAAGCACTCGATTTTAAAATGAAGTATGGAAGTCCAGATCAAGGCTGGTTAAGTTTTGTCCATTCTGAAAGTCTAGGTGTAAGCATAATGAAGCCACTGACTTGTCCTCATTTGTTTTTCAATCCCTCTCTTACCTATTTCAATGGTAAGGAAAATCTAGCGATTATTGAAAAAATACGGGCTACTGGCTTGCCGATTGCGCAGGAAGTTACTGCGTTCAATTCTGAGAATATAGTTGATAACATCATTTTGAGGGATCCTGGTGGCTATGGCTTTTTTATTTTTAATGATTAGCGCTGACTTTGATTCAAGATAAATCATATCGATTTTTTCGACCTGTTTTTCAATAATCTGAGTGGTTAGGAATAAAAAAATAGTATTACATTTATAGGCGGTCTTATTTCGAAGCTATTCAATATATTTTAGTAA
>CAXIDD010000727.1:0-2718 GCA_964021975.1 uncultured Saprospirales bacterium
CTCCTTTACTTTACTTAAAAAAGAGCCATTGTTTAAGATTTTAAACAATAGTCGGTCTCCTTCCTCTCCATATTTCCCCGTAAGGGTCTCCAACTTTTCCATTGCTGGCGTCTCAATAGGTTGATAGCCATACTTCACAAAAACACGCTTAATCGTATCGAAAATATAATTCCGCCGAGCAACGACCGCAGGGCCAAAATCTCGGGTACCTTTCAGTGTGGAAGGTTTCATTTTATTATATGTTTTGAGTAGGTGAGGTAATGAAGCGTTGAATTAAAGCGCTGAGGTAAATTGCTTTAAGAACCGCACATCATTCTCAAATAATAGCCGGATATCTGTGATTTGGTACAGCATCATGGCTTGGCGCTCAACTCCCATTCCAAAGGCATAACCAGAATAAATTTCTGGATCAATGCCACAATTGATCAACACTTGAGGATCTACCATACCACAGCCTAAAATTTCTACCCAGCCGGTATATTTACAGACATTACAGCCTTTGCTATCACAGATAAAACAAGAGACATCCATCTCTGCACTCGGCTCTGTGAATGGGAAATAAGAAGGTCGCAAACGAATTTTCGTATCCGCACCATACATCTCCCGAGCAAAATAAAGCAAGGTTTGTTTCATGTCCGCAAAGGATACTTTTTTATCAATATACAACCCTTCTACCTGATGAAACTGACAATGTGAGCGCGCTGAAATTGTTTCATTTCGGTAGACTCGGCCGGGTGCAATAATCCGAATTGGAGGCTCCGTAGAAGTCATGACTCGGGCCTGTACAGATGAGGTATGGGTACGCAATAACATACTGTTGCTATCCTTGAGGTAGTAGGTATCTTGCATGTCCCTAGCAGGGTGATCTTCAGGCGTATTCATGGCTGTAAAGTTGTGCCAATCGTCCTCAATTTCTCTTTCTTCGGCTACGGTAAATCCAATCCGTTCAAAGATGCTAATGATTTTATTCATCGTGATGCTGACCGGATGACGAGATCCCAGTTGAATGGGTTCACCGGGTGCACTTAAATCGATATTAGCGGCTTGGGATTCGGCGGCAGCTTCGTCAGCTTGTAATTGCAAAGTAGCGAAGCGATTTTCGGCCGCAGCCTTTGTCTCTTTGATTAAAAGACCAAAGTCTTTTTTCTGTTCATTAGGGACATTACGGATCTCTCCCATCAGCGGTTTGATGATGTTTTTACTCCCTAAATAACGGATACGGAATTGCTCTATCTCTTCAGGAGAAGTAGGCTTTGCCGCCTTTATTTCTTCAATAATATTTCTTAGCTGGTCGAAAATTGCTGTAGCCATAATCAATTGATTCATTTTGAGGCTGCAAAAATACAGAAATCAAGCTGCATAGGCAAATATTATAGGCTAGGATAAAATATCCAGACAGGACAAGATTAGGTTCATATTTGGGAAATAAAAAAATTGGGCCTAATTTAAGCCATCATTTCTGAAGGAAGGTCCATTGATAATAACTTACTAGAAAATTTCGATATGTCAGATAAGTGGGCGTTGATTTCTACTGATCGACTGGTTTTGTTGATTATGGCATTGCTGCCGGTAGGCTTGCTATTTGCCCCTTTCCTACTTTCCGTTTGTATGATTGCCAGTGCGGTCGTTGCTCTTTTTGTATTAAAGAGAACTCCAAAACTAGGCGTAGCATTGCGCCCGGGTTTAGCACAGCGATGGCAGGCATTTATTAAGGCTCCCCATTTTTATATACTGCTTGCTTACTTCTTTCTTACTTTTTGGGGTATTGGAGGTTTAGAAGATACCTCTTATTGGTTGAGTCGTTTGCGGATTAAGCTGCCTTTTCTGATTTTACCCTTGGCATTTTTCTTTTTACCAAGGCCCAGTAATCGGGCATTAGATGGTTTGCTCTACTTTTTGGTAGGTTTATTGGTGCTTACCTCCCTTGGGGTATTAATTAACTATTTATTGGACTTTGAAGCCATTAATAAACTAATCAAACAAGGCCAGACCTTGCCGCTACCTTGTAACCATGTCCGCTTTAGTCTTTTGTTGGCCTTTGGGGTTTTAATTGCTATGTACTTATACTTTCAGAAATTTTACTGGAAGTGGCCTTGGGAAAAGTATCTTCAATTAGGCGCCGCCTTATTTCTATTTGCCTTTATTCATGTTCTATCCGTACGTTCTGGAATAGTGGTGGTCTATGCGACTTTATTTTTATTGGTTATCCGATATATTTTTAAAACCGGCCGCTGGTTATTGGGCGCTGGTGTTTTGCTTGCGATGGCGGCTTTCCCATTTTTGTCCTATCAAACAATGCCAAGTTTAAGGGCCAAAGTTGATTATGTCAAATATGATTTATTCATGTATCAGCACGGTCATGAAGATGCAAAGCTGTCAGATTCTGCACGTTGGATTTCATTAAAAATTGGTTGGGATATTTTTAAGGCACATCCAGTAGTTGGTACGGGCGTTGGCAACTTTAAATCGGCCGTTCAAAACCATTATGAACAAAACTACCCAGCTATTTCACCTTTAGAACGGAAGATGCCGCACAATCAGTTCTTATCCGTTTTAGGTGCGACGGGTGTTTTGGGATTCCTTTTATTTTTAGGTGTTTTCTTATTGCCTATCTTCTATCAAAAAAATCACCAACACTGGTTGTTATTAGGCTTTTATTTAATTATTTTTTTATCCTTTAGGGTAGAAAACACCATTGAAAACGCCATGGGTGTCGGT
>CAXIDD010000728.1:0-2711 GCA_964021975.1 uncultured Saprospirales bacterium
GTGGATCTAACTTAATGAAGCGTACGTGCAATCCTTCGGCAGGAATTTCGTCCTTCAAGTTGTATGGATTATTCCCACGGATGAAAAATACTGGACTGGCCATATAGTTTTCTCCAGATGGAGCTTGAATTCCAACCATTGCACCTACCGCGATATCTCCTTCTTCTGCTTTATAATTGACGTGCTTCGGATTCTTATTAAAGCCTGCAAATTGAAGTTGATAGCCTTTGTAGGTAAATTGTTCGCCTTGTTTTACCTCGAAAGTTTCATAATCTAATTCTTCTTCAGGTGTCAATAAGGTTTCAAATATATTTTCGCCAACGCGTAGTTTAGCACTTAATTCGTCAATTTGACTAGGATAGGTGTAGAGTAATTGCCCTCTGAGTACAATGACCGGCTCGACCATGTAAGTCGAATCTTTGTCTCTACGTTGTACCGCTAGCTTGATGCCAATTGGTATGTCTCCTTCTTCTCGCTCGTAATCCGGGTTACTCGGCTCTCGGTTGATTTCTAAAGGTGTGATGCGGTATTCCCGAATACTGACGGAATCTTTATCCTTGACCTTTACAGTATCCAATATGGTCATAGACTGCCCCAATGGAGTAGCAAAAGACCGATAATTTAGGCTGTCTTCTCGCTCTCTACGCAATTGAAAATTCATTTCTACTTCTGGAAGTCCACTAACGTAGGTGAATATGTCTCGATCCCAATAATGTCTGGTCGAAGGATTGGAAGAAGCGATTTTGTCATATTCCTTAGTGTATTGCACCATTGGATAGATATTAAAATCTTCCAGTACTGTACCTAAACTATCTTTTCTCTTAAAATTAACCGTGTAGGTCCGATCATAACGATCTAAAGTATCTGAAACGTAGGTTAGCTCATATTCGTCCATCAGCATTGGACTTCCTTTAAAGAGCAAGAGGTTTTTCCTCCAGCCTTCATCATCTTCCATATTGGTCAATAAGCCTTCCATTACAAAAGGACTAGAAGAAATGATCTCTTGATTTAAGCCCGAAGCAATAATTCCGATAATCATTATTCCAAAACCCATGTGTGCAAAAGCTGATCCAAATACCTTTGGGCTTCCTTTTGCGATCCGAATCAAATAATCTAAATTACTCACCACTGCAAAAACACCACTAACCAGTAGTATCATATACTGCCAATTGTGAGCTGGTGTCCAGCTATTGATCAGTAAGGTTAATGGAAATGTAATCAGTAAAGCAGCTATGGCTGAAAAGGCAAACTTCTTAGCATACTTTTTCCAGTTCATTTCCCGATAACGCAGGTATTGAGCACCTCCCGATAGTAGAGCGATAAAGACTGCAATCCATAATTGGTATTTGTTGTAATGTGGTATCGGGTCCGTGATAACTTTTCCCTGGAAGATAGGGTCAAAGAAAGTCATGATTTTATTGTAGACCGGTAAGGAAGTAGATGCAGTAATAATAATTGCCGAAAACAGGAGCACCAAGGTCCCTATAAACATCCAAAACTCTTTAGATGCCGCAGATTCCTCTTTCGTTGGACTGGGTACACTACGAAATCGCCAAACCATCATACCAACTGCAAGTCCGGTAAAGACGCCCATGAAAGCGACCAATTGCCATTCTAATCCCATCTCCGTAAAGGCATGAACAGAAGTTTCTCCCAAAACCCCCGAACGCGTCAAAAACGTAGAATAAACAATTAAGACAAAGCTTAGAATATAATATAGATAAGTACTCTTGATCGCTCTACCTGTTGCTTTAGCAATCAAATGGGTATGGATACCGGCAATTAGAACCAACCAAGGAACCAAGGACATGTTTTCCACGGGATCCCAGGCCCAATAACCTCCAAAGCTTAAGGCTTCATAAGCCCAGGCACCTCCCATTAAAATTCCAGTTCCAAGAATGGATCCACAAAATAATGCCCAAGGCATGGCTGGCTTTAACCAAGCCTTATGTTCGCCCGTCCATAATCCAGCCATCGCGAATACAAAAGGGATTGTGGTAGAGGCAAACCCTAAAAACAGTGTTGGGGGATGGATGGTCATCCAATAATTTTGTAGCAGCGGGTTTAGTCCATTCCCTTTGACCAAACTTAAATAATCAGCTTGTGCAAAAATGGGTGCATCCATAGTATCTCTAAGCAACATCAATGGATTTACGCCAATTTTAGTCTCTCCAAAATATATGCCTAAAACCATAGATAGAAGAAACACCTGAACTAAGGAGAGCATCGCAAGGGTTGGTGCTTCCCAGCGTTTGGCAGTAAACATTAAAATCATACCTAGTACTACATGCCAGAACATCCACAATAAGAAACTCCCTTCTTGGCCTTCCCAAAAAGCGGAAAAGATGTATTTAAAGGGTAAATCTTCTGAAACGTGGGCCCAAACGTATTGATACTCATAGTATTGATTTATCATCAGGTAAAACAAAATACCGATGACTGAAAAAATACCAAGCCCCTGTAAGGTAAAAGCTACGCGTCCAATCTTTCTCCAAGATTGTGCGTCCGCTGGAATGTCCCGCTTATTGGTTGATTTAAAATAGGCAAAAGTAGCTAGAAGGCTACTTACGAATGCAGTAATCAGGGCAAAATGGCCAATTTGGCCAGGGAGTAAATGCTCGCCTACATATTGAATCTCTTCCATCAAATTCCTTTATCCTCGTTATAATTCAAATAACTTTTTAACCAACTAGTTATCCTTGCTGTTTACT
>CAXIDD010000729.1:0-2711 GCA_964021975.1 uncultured Saprospirales bacterium
GGACCGTATTAATTAAACGGCCAGCCTGATCATAAACCTGAGCTGTGATTTGAGCTGATAAATCTTCCCTGTTGCTTAAGTAATAAGGAATTTCTACCCTTTGGAATACCCGATTCTCCCCTTCAAAAGTAGTATGGAAGCCGGTCCAAATATTACCTGGAGGATTGATGAAAAGACCTTTTACTTGTACTGCCTCATTCATAGGCAAGGCGGTCAAACCTGGCTTTAGCTTTTTACCAGCTGCCGCCCGTAAAGCCAACAAATCATCCAATACCCAGATGGCACGACCAAAGGTGCCAATAATCAAAGCAGATTCTCTTTTTTGAATTTTTAAATCCATGGTAGAAACGGAAGGGAAGCCATTTTTAAATTGTACCCAGGAACTACCTTCGTCAATACTAATCCACAAACCATGTTCTGTGCCTAAAAAGACCAAATTGGGTTCTTCAGGATCTTGGAGAAGTGCTAAGGAATAACCTCTGACTTTGGTCTCATCCACCATGCTTTTCCAGGTTTTACCATAATCCTCGGTCCGGAAAAGATAGGGCCGATAATCTCCTTTTCTATAATTGTTGACCACGATCCAAGCGCCACCTTCTTCGTGGGGAGAGGCGTGAATTCGCGCAATCCAGGCTTCTTTAGGTAGACCTTTAATCTTACTGGTCAAGTTATTCCAGGTTTTGCCACCATCTTTTGTCAATTGTATTTGACCATCATCGGTTCCTGCCCAGATGGTATTCTTTTCTAGTGGGCTAGGAGCTATTGCTAAAATACTATTGTAATTTTCTGCTCCGGAAACATCTAGGGTCAAGCCACCATAATCTCCTTTTTGATGTGCTGGATTATTGGTCGATAAATCTGGAGAAATGATTTCCCAAGTGGCTCCCTTATCAGCAGTTTTATGTATAAATTGGGAACCGTAATAAGCGCCATTTTTATTAAAGGGATCTTTCGCGAAAGCGGCATTCCAATTGAAACGTAAGGTAGGCTGGTCATGGTGGACCCTCGGTTTGATATTGCTGTAATATCCGGTAGTCTTATCATAGCGGTAAAGATTCCCATTTTGTGAAGTTCCATAACCAAAGCGTGGGTTGTCCTCATCTGGTTCGATGTAAAAACCGTCCCCACCAACAAGATACTGCCAGTATAAAGTACGAATGCCACCGCGCTTCCAAGTATAACCTGGTCCAGACCAATTTCCATTGTCTTGCATGCCACCGTAAACATTATAGGGTAGGGCATTATCTACATTAACCTGATAGAATTGAGCTACTGGAATGGTCTCTGGGAAATACCAGCTTAGACCGTGGTCCTGAGTAATGCCGAGGCCACCGTCACCGCCAATGATGAAATGTTTAGGATCATTTGGGTTGACCCAAAAAGCATGAAAATCTGCGTGGATACCTTTGGTCTCATCTGCCGGAATCATGGGCACTGGATCAAAGGTTTTTCCACCGTCATAGCTTAAAGAAAGGGGCTGGTAAATATTATACAATCGATTGGGGTCTTTGGTGTCAACGGCCAATTCTTGAAAATAGAACGGCCGGTTATTAGTAAAACGGGGATTGTCATTGATTTTGTACCATTTTATTCCACCATCATCACTCCGATAAAGGGCGTTTTGTTTGGCTTCTATTTTAGCATAAATTCGATTGGGGTCGGATGGTGCAATGGCCAGTCCAATTCGGCCTAATTCACCACCTGGAATACCATCCTGGGCGGATAGTTGCTTCCAAGATTTTCCACCATCATAACTCATATACAGACCAGATCCAGAACCACCAGAAGTGAAATAATATGGCGTCCTACGATGTTCATAAACTGCTGCGATTAATTTGTTAGGATTACTTGGGTCCATCACTATATCCGCAATACCAGATTGATTATTGGTATACAAGATCTTCTCCCAACTGGCGCCACCATCGGTTGTTTTATACAAGCCCCGATCTTCATTTGGTGTAAATGGATCTCCCAAGGCCCCTACATAAACAACGTCTGGATCAGAAGGATCAATAATAATTCGGTGAATAGTTTTTGTAGCTTCCAAGCCCAAATGTTCCCAAGTCAAACCACCATCTAAACTTTTAAAAACCCCCATCCCTAGATTCATAGAGTTACGAGGATTGCCTTCTCCGGTACCTACCCAAACTACACTTGGGTTACTTTGTTGGATGGCCAATGCGCCAATATTTTGTGTAGCTTGATCATCAAAAACTGGCTCCCAGGCACTCCCCCCATTTTCAGACTTCCAAACACCGCCAGAAGCGGCACCTACGTAGATGATTTTAGGGTTGTTCGTAACCACGTCAATGGTGGTAATACGTCCACTCATGTTGGCGGGACCAACGTTACGAATATTTAAATTCTTGAAATTAGAAAGATCCAATTGCTGAGCAAAAGTCGAGGAACTTAGGAAGAGAAGTAGGAAAAGTAATCTTATCTGCATTTGCGTGTGTGTTTTCTTATGCGAAGCAATATAATAAGCAATATTGAAATGAACAGATCAAAAAAACACCAAACGCTGAAATCGTTAAAGAAAAAATTAGGAACTCATCACTTCTAGGACTTTACGTTTATAGCTTCTACCAATTGGTAAATCCTTGTTTTCTACCGTGATTTTTGAAGTAGAATAAGCCTTGATTTTATCAATTGCGACTAATTTAATTTTAAATTATATTTATTATTAAAAAATATTATTTTACTTATTCTTA
>CAXIDD010000730.1:0-2701 GCA_964021975.1 uncultured Saprospirales bacterium
TGCCGAAAAAGTCATTAAAGCCCGGCACATTAATTTTGATGAATCCGTTCAGCCTACAGGACAACTGAACCTGGAAGGTATGGAGTGTCGGTGGAGTAGAATTGCACCGCCCGAAAATACGGATGAAGTGGTTTGTTTGTTAATAAGTGCGGTAGAAGAATCTGCCCAGGCCGATATCTTTAAGAAAATCCTGGATGAAGCGGAGCAAATCTATGGTTCTCATAATACACGCAATCCTATTTCACTTCCCAGGTTAAGGCTGGATTTGAGTTTGCAAAAGTTGAGGCAAGAAGTTAAAATGCGGGCACCTAAATTGAACTCCGTTATACTTATCAAAGACTGGATAATTTCGCTGATTGGCCATTTATGGTATTTACCAAGTACCTCCGGACAAAGATATCTCAATGAATTGGTCCAACTATCAGATATTTTTGTGTTGGATGGCCGGATCAATATGATTATTTCGGGTACAAGTACGCAGCGAAAGCAACTGACTGCATTTTTGGATGCTTTGGAAAAGCAAGGTGCCATTATCTATGGTATTCATGTAAGCAAAGAAAGCATTATGTCTTGTTATGTGCGCAATCGAAATGCCCAACACATTCATTTTGTAGATGGGAGCGAAGGCGGATATACCAAAGCTGCGGTCTTGTTGAAAGCAAAGTTGCGGAAAAGAGGTTAAACTAATAATTCATTCATTTTTTTATAAATCCTATTTAAATGAAGCATCATTCCAGAATAAACCTATTTGGTTTTATACTCGTCTCATTAGTTCTCCTATCTTCTTGTGATCCAATCCAGTCCATTTATATAGAAAACCAAACTTCCAAACCTGCTAGTGTATTGTTCACATTTAATCCTGGAGCGCAGGACTACCGTTTTCAGGAAGCTGAGGGGGCTGATACTTACTTGGTGCGCTTGGATAGTATGGGAGCTAGTCAGGAGTTTTATTTTGCCATGGGTACCTGGGGCATTTCTTCTAGTTTGGATAGTTTAGTAGCAGCTGTTGCCTCGGTCGAGATTAAAAGTGAGCGGTCTTCCGAGTCTTTTGTTGGTCCGCAGCAAGTTCGGGTATTTTTCACTGATCGAATTCCTAAGAAACGCAAAGAACGGATAGAGATTATTTTGGACTAAAATTATCCCTTTACAATTAAGCAGCAATCTATTGGGTTTAGAAACGATTTTCCCTTCTATAGCATAGGACCTAATAAATTAGTATTACTTAAGAGAGGAGAAGTGTAGGAGAGGAGCAGTTGAGAAGCCTTCTACACTTCTCCTCTGCTACGCATAGTGTGTTTCCCATTCCTTTATTCCTTCTTTAGCTACAAGAATAGAAGTTTAAAGATTTTCTTATTTTCAAGAAAACTAAAACCAAAATTCATGGATAGAAGAAAATTTTTAGGCCGTACTTCCACTGCTGCCCTGGGGCTTCCTTTACTTGGGCTATCTACTACTTCGGAAGCTAGCGTATCTCAAGGACTTGATTTGTCAAACTTATCTGGTGAAGAATATTGGAAAGGACTGCGGGCCGCATTTCCTATGCCGACTGGTGAGGCCTACTTCAATACGGGGACCATGGGCGCCCAGCCTACGCGTGTCTTGAATGCCGTTTTGGATAATATGCGGGGCAATGCTATGAATATTGCACGCTGTGACTATCAGGGTAATGGCCCCTTGTTACTACAAGGTTATCAAGGTTTTGATGGCCTACGGACCAAAATTGCGGGTCTCATTAATGCCAGTGATTATAAAGAAATTGCTTTAATCCAGAATGCTACTATGGGCATGAATTACATCTCGAATGGCTTGGATTTTAAACCAGGGGATGAATTTATTAATACAAATCAGGAGCATGGTGGTGGTTTCGGTGGATGGAGGATGGCCGCTAAACGTTTTGGCCTGGAATATAAACAAGCCACTATCCCTATTCCAGCCAATGACCCACAGGTGATTTTTGACAATATTTTTGCCTTAGTGACCCCTAAAACAAGGGTTATTGCCGTGCCACATATTCTTTCTACTTATGGTGTAGTTTTGCCAGTAAAGCAAATTTGTCAAGAAGCTAGAAAAAGGGGCATCTTTACCGTGGTAGATGGGGCACAAGGCGTTGGACATGTAACCGTAGATGTGCAGGATATGGGTTGTGATGCCTATTATTCTAGTTTGCATAAATGGTTATTGGCACCGGCAGGCAATGGAATATTATACATTCGAAAGGAAGTGGTCGGCGATATCTGGACAGTCGCTGCAAGCTATCAATGGGACAATGAAGAAGACCACGGCTTACGCCTGACTCAGCGAGGTACCGGAAATGTTTCGTTAATTGTAGGACTAGAGGCTGCAGTAGATTTTCACAATGAAATTGGCTCAGAGAAAGTGATCAAACGTATCAAGGAGCTAGGCGATTACTTACGTGCAGGCCTGCAAGAAATCGATAAGGTGAAAATTGTTTCTTCCGTACATCCAGATATGTGTGCGGGTCTCACTACCTACTTGGTAGAGGGCATTCAACCGGTGGATTTGCAAAACGAAATGTGGAAACGTTATAAGTTACAACCTCGGGCAGCTGGTACAAATGGTTTGCGTCAGAGTACGCATATTTATAACCAAAAGGAAGAAATTGATAAGGCCTTAGAGGTGATTAGAAGTGTCTAAGGGATTTAATTTCCTATATTTAGTGCTACTCAGTCCTAACCAATTA
>CAXIDD010000731.1:0-2696 GCA_964021975.1 uncultured Saprospirales bacterium
TTCTTTACCCCTTTTTTGATATAGATTGGTAGCGTGACATCTTTTATGTAATGAGCCCAATATTTCATCATTCTAATTTGGAAATCCTTTTGATTGGCTTCTTTTTGAAGGTGATGGGGTTCGTCAGGATAAGAGAGTAAAATCACCTCTTTTCCTAATCGACGAGCGGTAGCATAATACTCTAAGCCTTGTACCCAATCTACTGCGCCATCGGCCGTTCCATGCAGGATTAAAAATGGTGTAGAGATATTCTGCGCATGGTGAAGAGGCGATTGGCTTCTGTACAGCTCCATGTTGTCCCATGGGCTAACCCCCATTCTTCCTTGAGACCATTCCAAAATAGGACCATTCAAATTACCTGTCCGTTTATAAGCTACATTGTACATACTAATCAAGTTGGTCAAGGGGGCTCCGGTAACGGTACAGGCGAACATATCCGTTTGAGTTAGGATAAAAGAAGATTCATAACCACCCCAACTATGTCCTTGCAGGCCGATGCGTTTCGGGTCAGCATACCCCAGATCAATGACCTCTTGAGCAGCTGAGGTAATGTCATCCAAAGCTGAACTTCCTGGCTTTCCTTCATCGTAGATGATATCCGGCATCAGAACAAGATAGCCATTGCTGGCATAGGTAGACATATGCGGCCGATCATCATAAGTTGGCATAGAGAATTGGTGGTGCCGCTGGGACATCTTCTCATAAAAATAGATGATCATTGGATATTTTTTCCCTTTTTCATAACCAGCAGGTAAGGCCAGGGTCGCTTGCAATTTATGTCCTCGTTGATCGGTATAATCCACTAGGACTCTCCTACCCCATTTAAAGTCCGTAATTTGCGGGTTAGCATTGGTGACTTTTTGAGGGCTTTTGAATGATAAATCCGTCACCCAGTAATCAGAAAACTCTTCAAAGGTTTGTTCTGTATACATGATTACATCCGCATCCTTTGCTTTAGTAGGCCTACCGAGCATTTTATCAAGGTATCGTAAGGCTTTCGGCTGTTTGCCCCATGAAACTCCATAGTAGCCAGATTTCTTGGTCCACTCTCCATAGGCGCTGAGCAATAAGGGCTGCTCCACATCAAGGGTTTCCGCTTCTGGATCAAGTTGCATCAAACGGAATCGGATGTTTTCTTTTTTGCCCAGACCTTTCGTAAGATTGAGCACCTTGTCCGATTGCAAGGAGAAGGCATAAATGTCGTATTTATTGTTGAGCATTACCCATTTACCATCGGAGGACCAAGCACCGATACCATAGGTTGGTTTTTCCACCGGACGATCAAAATCTTTATTCTGAAAACTCACGTCCAAGCGTTTGGTAATATTGGTTGTTTCGCCTTTTTCAAAATGGTAGAGCATCATCATTCCTTCTCGTGAATAAACCGCATAATCTCCCATCGGAGCAATACCTAAATCATGGTATACTTTCTCTGCAATCAGCGCAGTTGCGCCATTCCGAGTATCGATCCGGTATAGGTCAGCATATCCAGAAGGCATATTTCGTTTGGTGCGGTAGGCGGTATCTACAGAGGCAACTGCCCAAGCAGATTTTTCATTACTTTCCACATCCGGTCTATCTTCCGTCTCCAGCTGTACAAACCGCTGATTGGAAAGATTGAGCACAGATAAATAGGTAGACTTCCGATCTTGATTCGCCGTTTTCATTTGACGCGACTGCACCACTTCATCTTTCCAGTGCCAAACGTCTACATTTGCTTCTAACTCCTCCTTTTCTTTTAGGACATCCTGCTGTGCTTTAATTCCTAAAAAAAGCTGTGTACCAGCTTCGTTCCATTTTGGAGCATAATATTCACTGATTAGGTAGGCCTCCGGAAAGTCATCGGCTTTATTAGGAACATAGGTTTGTGCTGCTCCTAGAGCATTCATTCCTGCTTGTAGTCCTGATGCCCAAAGCAAGGTATTTTCACGCTGTACTTTCCCTTCCGGAGTATTGCCAAATAGTACCGCTAATTGGTCTCCCTCCTCATTCCATGAAAGTTGGCTATAGGTCGCCCTTCCACTGTGCAAGGGCCAGGTACCCTGGGTCTCCAGATCTCTTATATAAACACCATTACCACTGTCACCATCCGCATCAACGAGATAGGCGATTAGTGAGCCTTTTTCATTAAAGTCATATTCTGATACATTACCAATATTTAAGGTGGTCCCATCATTCAGGTTTCGAATAATTAAATCGGTACCGGTATGTTCTGCATCCGAGTTAGATTTAGCTTTCTTAATAGCTATGTAGTTGGAGACTTCAGAAAAGCGATATCCTTGTACCGCTTTAATGGTATCCACGGTTTGGTTGTTGAGGTTATAAAGATGTAGCGCGCTCGTTACCGGCTTTTTTTTCTTTTTTAAAGCTTCCACTTCAGATTTCGTAGGGCTAACTAAAAAACCCAACCACTTACTGTCGTTAGAGAAGCGAATTGTTTTTGCATTCCAGCCGCTGTAGATTGCATCACCTTCCAGCTCACGGATAAAGAATTTAGCAGTGTCTCCTTCATTGGGAGAATAAGCGTAGGTCATCCATTCTCCATCTGGTGAAATAGCCGTATTTGTGATCCGACTCCAATCCTTATATTCTTCCAGGGTCAGCGCCTTTTTGTCTTGCGCAGATAAGGAAAGGATACAAATAGATAGTAGCAAACTTAGAGACAATATTCGCATGATATAGTGGTTTTGATTTTT
>CAXIDD010000732.1:0-2695 GCA_964021975.1 uncultured Saprospirales bacterium
TTATTTAAACACAGATTCTATATCTCTAATAACTACTTTTTACAAAAAAAATAAGGCCTCCTGAAATAAGGAAGGCCTATGTATAATGCATTAGTAAAATTGATGTTCAAAATTATGAAGGATAAATTAGTTAGTCCAACCTTTTATTTACCCATTTTGATTGTACCGGTGTTCTGGATCATCAACGGTTACCACATTATTATTACGAACATCCGTCTCAACTAGCCCGTCTCGTAACTTAATGATCCGATGGGCGTGTTCAGCAATATCCGGCTCGTGCGTAACTAAAATAATGGTATTCCCAGCTGCGTGAATTTTCTCAAAAATCCCCATGATTTCAATGGAGGTTTTCGTATCCAGATTACCGGTTGGCTCATCTGCCAAAATAATGGAAGGATCGTTCACTAAGGCTCTTGCAATTGCAACCCGTTGACGTTGACCACCTGATAATTCATTCGGTTTGTGATCCACTCTATCTCCAAGGCCTACCTCTTCTAAAACGGCTCGAGCTTTTGCTTGTCGCTTAGATTTGGGCATACCTGAATATACTAGGGGTAAGGCCACGTTTTCTAAGGCAGAGAGTCTTGGTAATAAGTTAAAGGTTTGGAAAACAAAACCAATCTCCTTGTTTCTAACTTCTGCTAGCTCACTATCCGTCATGGTGCTAACATTAGTTTGACTTAGAAAGTAATCTCCAGAAGAGGGGGTATCCAAGCAGCCTAATAAGTTCATCAAAGTAGATTTTCCGGAACCAGATGGTCCCATCAAAGCAACAAAATCACTTTTCTCAATATCTATGGTGACCTCTTTGAGGGCATGTACCTCTGTGGTACCCATGATGTACGTTTTTTTTAGTTTTTCAACCGAAATTACTTTATCCATACAGTTTGCTGCTAAGTTTTAGTTATTAGTAAAATAAGTCTAGGCTGTAGGCCTATTTTGACCAAAATTGTTATAAATCAATCACCTTCGGTACTTTAAAATAAGTACCATCCTGGTTGGGTGCATTCTTAAGAGCTGCCGCTTGGTCAACTTGATGTTTAACTTCATCCTTACGCCAAACATTGACATCTGGATTTAAATAAACTAAAGGCTCGACTTCATTGGTTTCTAAGCTTTCTAACTTTGCAACCATTTCAAGGATAGCATTTAGGTCTTGTTGTATCTTTTGACGCTCTTTTTCAGAAAGCTCTAAGCGAGCTAAGTTTTCAAGTTTGGAAATTAGGGTATTATCTATTTGCATAAGAATAAATTAGAAGTTTACACCGTTTTTATCGTCTAAAAACGAATTAGTTGGATGGAAGCACTCCATATTGGTTTAATATTTGTCCAAGTACTTACCTAAACACTAAAGTACGTACTGTTGATAAAAAAACGCAAACAGATCATGGAGATTATAAAAATCCTTGTATTTTCGTCGGGATTATAAGCTGTACGAAAAGATTTTACCTGAAAATAGCGTAAATACCATTCGATGCAGTAAAACCATAGAAAATGAAAACAACTAGCTTCAAAGTTGCTTTCGTTTCAATAACATACTTAAAGAAATATGTCTGCTGGGAAAGAAACCGAGAAGAAGTTAAAATATGTGGCTATTGCTGGTAATATTGGTGCCGGAAAAACCACCTTATGTTCCTTATTAGGTAAGCACTTTGAATGGGATGTTCATTTTGAATCAACCGAAGACAACCCTTATCTCAGTGATTTTTATACAGATATGAAGCGCTGGGCTTTCAATCTACAGATCTATTTTCTAAATAGTCGGTACAGTCAAATCTTAGAAATTCTGAAAGGAGACCGGACAGTAGTCCAGGATCGTACTATTTATGAAGATGCCTTTATCTTTGCGCCCAACTTACACCATATGGGCCTAATGTCAAAGAGAGACTTTGATAATTATCAAGATTTATTCCGTACGATGTCTTCTCAGGTTCAACCACCAGATTTATTAATATATCTTCGTGCTGGAATTCCTACCTTAGTTGACCATATCCAATCCAGAGGACGGGAATACGAAGGCAGTATGAGCCTAGACTACCTGAAGAAACTGAATGAACGCTATGAAAATTGGATCAGTGATTACACAGAAGGTAGACTATTGATCATTGATGCCAATGACATTGATTTTGCCAATAGTTCAGAAGGATTAGGTAAGGTGTTAAATATGGTGCAAGCAGAATTACATGGGTTATTTTAAAAACCCTCCATGCTTTTTCGGGTTTACAAAATAAAACTCGTTTATGTACTCCAAAATTCGGAAACAATTAGATCAGGCAGAAGTGACTTTGGTGGCAGTTTCTAAGACTAAACCCTTAGAGCAAATCCAAGAGATGTATGAGAAGGGACAACGTATTTTTGGTGAAAACAAAGCCCAAGAATTAGTAGATAAATACGAAGCCTTACCTAAAGATATAAAATGGCGTTTTATTGGCCATTTGCAAAGGAATAAGGTCAAATACATTGCTCCTTTTGTCTCATTATTACACGGAGTTGATAGCTTACGACTTTTAAAAGAAGTCAATAAACAAGCCCAAAAAAACGATCGTACGATTGCCTGCCTACTCCAATTCCATATTGCTGAAGAGAACACTAAGTTTGGATTGGATTGGTCAGAAGCTCAGGAAATGCTTGATTCTGAAATGTTTAAGGCAATGGAGCATATCGAAATTCAAGGTGTAATGGGAATGGCTACTTA
>CAXIDD010000733.1:0-2685 GCA_964021975.1 uncultured Saprospirales bacterium
TCAAAAAGCAACAAAAAGGACTAGGAGGTCTTTAGAGTATTTCCGGTCTCATTTTGCCTGGTTTTTTAGGGATAAGGGGAAACTGTGCGGTAAAGATAGCTGCTTGATCTCGGTGTACGTTTGCGAAGAAATAAATTTCTTTTTCTGCTGTACTCTGATGCATTTGATATACATGAGTGCTCGGCTGATCAATGATGACATCTGGTATTAGGCCCGATTGATTCAACATGTTATTTGTCCATCCAAATAGATCTTTCAATGATTCAGGATGAGTTAATTGAAGGAAAGACTTTGGATACTTTGACAACAATTGGTCTAGGGTATTTTTAACTTGTTGATCTTGTATTTCATAATCAACAAAACTCGGAGCTCGGTTTGGAAATTGATCAATAACCACTACTTTTCCTCCAGCAGTTACATATTTATGAATCGCATCTGCTGCTTTTGAAGTAACAGATTTCAAACTAGCCAACACCAGCAAGTCATAATTCATAGGCCCGTACGAAATGGTTCCATCATCCATACCTGCCTCTTCTAAAACAGTCTGATTAATGTATTCACAAGAATAGCCCAATTGACTAATGGGTTCCCAAAGTTTGAGGATTAAATCCGGCAATGACAGGATTTTTATAATTAGTCCCTTGAGCCGTGGTCATCTTGGGACAAAATAAAAGGAGTAAAATATTGATATACCCAACGAACTTAAGCACTTTCATAAATCTCATTCCCATATTACAATATTGAAATTCTATTACATTTCAATTTAGGGTTTCTCTTTCAAAATTGTGTTCTGTTCTATACTGTAGTTATTTGGCTTTAATTGTACTTATTCTAAGAAGAAGTTATCAATAATTCTTAATGACCTTTATTTCTTTTGGTGCTTTTATTTCTGATTTTATTTTACCGTCTCTATCCTTGGTATGTTTAATATAAACCAGGCCATAAGGGGTTGGATAGGTTCCTTCCACCCAATCTAAATCTTCTAGATGTGGTTCTATTTTCAACACCTTACATCCTGGAGCTATAACATTTACGCCCAATACATATTGAGACAACCATGCGGTGGGTCCAGAAGCCCAACCATGGCAATAGCTATGCCTAAACCCTATATAACAGTAATCTCCATAAGTCTTATGTACATCAACCTTATCATCCGGCACTATTTCATCTATTCTCCCAGCATTTTCCATCCAATCGATATCAAAATCTTCCCAAAATGAGGTAGCCCCTAAATCTAGCATTGCACCCCAATATGCTCTTATCACATCAATTGCACCTTGATAATTACCGCCCATGGCCATAGCATTGAGTACATAATAGCCATAAAAGGTTGAGATGTCTTTCACGCCATCCTTGATCAGCAATTCATCATTAATGAGCTTAGGATCAAAAATACCTGCCATTGCCAATAGTCCACCTGGTGCCTTTCTCTTTGGAAACTCGTGCTTGTAGCTTTTTATCTTACGAGCTACAGCCTTATAATGCGCTGCTTTCTCTTGATCCTTAAATACTAGAGCGATTGATTCCCCAGCATCAAATGACAGTGCCAATAGTGCTTGCATTCCCTTTCTTACTTCTGGTTGATCTCTACTGGTAGGCCAATCTAAAAAACAATTTCCTACCAAATTCTCCTTCCCTAAACTGTCGATATTGTCTTCTAACAACTCTAATAATCCATAGATGTAGGCTTGGTTTTCTTGTAAATATTTAAAATCACCTGTATTCATGTACCATTGATGGTGAATTAGCAACCACCACATAGAATAGGAGCTGTAGCTCCCATTCATCCAGCCGGGTAGCGGCGTTATTTCCTTCATAAAATCTAGGGACTTGGTAACGACCTGATTGTGTCCAAATACGGCAAGGATGGTCATTACCTCGGGGTGCATATCTCCTGCCCAAACCAGGCGATCTCGTTTGATTCCATCCCAAAGAAAATCCTGCATATTTAAGTGAACAGTATAAGCTCCTGTCTCCCAAATCTTATTTAGCCGCTCGTCGTTTGATTTGAAAGATCCGAGGTAGGGAATATCACGGATAACCGATATTGCGCTAATTTCCTTTAGAAGGAGTACTCTATCCTGATCCAATAAGTCTATTCTTACAAACCTAAAGCCTGTATTACCGACCTCAATTTTCCCGCACCAAGGAAGTTTTAGCGTTAAATCCCTCATTGCATGGTCATTGGTCGCACCATCTTTCCCAACAGTCGACATGGTTTCGGAAACGGATTCTCCAAATCGAATGCGAATGTTGATGGGATCTTTTCCTTTAAACAAGCCGGTCACAATTTCTAATCCACCGTGTAACTCTTTTCCAAAGTCTAAGATAATAGCGGCTGTATCAGGTCCATTTGTCAATACAATGGCATCTTTATTAATTGTAGTGGCCTGATGTTTTCCTTCCTTGAGTAATTGTTGCGCATTTTTAATTTGGCCTGATTGCCAAACAATTCGAGTAGGTGTAACGTAGCTTCGCTCAATTTCATAGGAATGCTTTTGCATTTTTGTTTGTGCAAAACCATTCTTACTACCACTAACAAAGAGTCCAATTAGTAAAATCGCTAGACAAGGCTTTTTCATTTGGAATATTTTTCCGGTTCAATTTTAGCATTGAAAATATAGGACTTCTCCAATAAAATAGCGTGCTGTACTATGCTGTTCTTTTTCAGGTTAAGCTGCTGTA
>CAXIDD010000734.1:0-2682 GCA_964021975.1 uncultured Saprospirales bacterium
TCCGATCACCCAATATGAAAAAGAAAAGCCGTACCAAAAGGATCCAATCGTACGATCAGATACCGTATTTTTCTTTGATCCCAATCAAGTGACAGGTTCACAGTTAGCTCAACTAGGCTTATCTAAAAGGGCTGCTTCTACCTTAATTAATTTCCGCAACAAAGGGGGGCATTTTTATAAAAAAACAGATTTATTAAAAATTTATGGCTTGGAAGAAAGTTGGTATGCTGCTATAGTCGATTATGTCCAAATAGCTAATAGCAATCCATCCTATTCCGCTGCTAATACGTATACTAATAATTATGAGCAACCGAAGTATCCAAAAGCACCTGAAATACCGGTTACCGTCGAGGTCAATCAGTCGACTGCCGAGGAATGGGCAAAACTCAAGGGAATTGGTCCTGTCTTATCTAGCAGGATTGTTAAGTTTCGAGAAAAACTAGGTGGATTTTATACCCTGGAGCAAGTTCAACAGACCTATGGCTTAGCAGATAGTACTTTCCAGGAAATCAAAGACCAATTGATTTTAGAAGTTCAAATTCAACCTTTCCGGATCAATGAGCTGAGTACCAAAGAATTGGCCAGTCATCCTTATTTAGGATGGAAAGAAGCTCAAATCATTAGTAGTTATCGGTCAATGCATGGCCCTTTTCAAGATAGCCTCGCACTAAATAAAGTTAGGGCTTTGGATCCAGAAAAGATAAAACGCATACGTCCCTATTTAGATTTTTGTGCCCCCTGTGATTAGCTAAAACCTACACTGGTTAAAATGATTATTCAATTTGGGATTATTACCCTATCGGAGGATTCATTGCTCTACAAACATTAGGCTCTTCTCAGTTGTTAGAACGGTAGAAATAAGTCATATAAACCAAAGAAAATGAAAACTTTACTTACTTTAACTTGTGGTCTAAGCTTGCTGATGATGGCTTGTGAAACAGAACAAACAAAAAATGATTTTCAGGCGCAAACAGCAGCCTATAAAGTTAATGACACTGCTTTTAAAGATTACTGGTATCAAGGTAAAGCAGAGCTCAACACTTATGAAATATCCCAAAACCGCTACAATGACTTACACCCAGGTGAGGTCATCGCTATATTCGTTACCGAAGATTTTCTAACGGATAAACAAGTAAAAAATGATAGCTATAAGAACCCCAATTCAGTCAGTATTCTTAAAACGAATCTGATCAACCGTTTCACAACTGGCCTTTATGACTATTCAATCATGACTTCTACTTTTACTCCGGTTGATGTCAATCAAAATCCGTACACCTTAAAAGTTACGACTTCTGCTCAAGATTGGTGTGGTCAGGCCTGGATGCAAATCAATAAAAGTAAACAAGGGTATGACATGCAATTGAATTCTTATTTTGAAAATGAAGCAGATAAAAAAGGGAAAGCTCCTAACACCTTTTTGGAAGACGAAATAATGAATAAAATCAGGATCAACCCTGCCATTCTACCAACAGGAGAAACTACTATGATTGCCAGTAATCAATTCCTGAGATTGACCCACCAGGCTTTTGCTCCAACTAAAGTAGTTGCTAGTTTAAAAAACTATGAAGGCAGTGATTTTGAAGGAAAAAACTTACAGGTCTATAACATTAAGATGCCGGAATATCAACGAGATCTATCGTTTATTTTTGAAGGAGAAGCTCCTTTTCAAATTGCAGGATGGATGGATACTTATCCCTCTGCTTTTGACAAAAAACCACGGACTAGTGTGGCCAAAAGGAAGCAAACCCTAATGGAGCCGTACTGGAAGCTTAACAACAAGTCAGACCGTGCTAAACGAACAGACTTAGGTATAGAGGGAATTTAGTTTGTACAAAAAGCGGAATAAGCTAAAACCCTGTATTTCAATCAATTATATTTTTGTTGAACCCTTTTTAGAATAACAATAATTATAAATCACTGATTTTCAATATTTTAAACAAATAGAGAGCTAGTGTACTTTATACACTAAATAATTCTGTTGAATTGGATATATGCTAATTTTTCGATAATTTCGAGTAGAATTATTTACTTAATATTCATATTCTAGCCTTTGTAATGACAAATTTTGATTCTTTTTTTAAGTCTGCATTTACCGTTGATAATGTAATTTTTGGTTTTGATGAGGGTGATCTTAAGGTACTTCTAATTAAAAGAGGTGAAGAGCCATATTCTGGTAAATGGGCATTACCAGGTTACTTTGTCTATCCCAATGAAGACCTTAATAATGCCGCTATACGCGTCTTAGAGGAGTTAACGGGGATGCGTAATGTTTATTTGGAGCAAGTGCAGACCTTTGGGAAAGTGGACCGACATCCTTTTGGCCGAGTTATTACAATTGCCTATCTATCTTTAGTGAAGATTAGTAAGTATTCGATCCAACCTGCTTCGATTGCCTTAAAAGCAAAGTGGCATTCCGTAGCTAGTCTCAACGATTTAGCCTTTGATCATTTAGAGATTTTGAGTGCAAGTTTTAATCAATTGAAACGCTCTGTACGCTCCCGCCCAATAGGGTTTGAGCTATTACCATCTATGTTCACCTTGACGCAATTACAGCATTTATATGAGGCTATTCTTGAAACGGAATTAGATAAAAGGAATTTCCGCAAGAAAATACTTTCTATGGATTTGTTAATTGATTTAAATCAAACTAGCAACCAGCCTTAAAATTCTAGCCAGGTATTA
>CAXIDD010000735.1:0-2679 GCA_964021975.1 uncultured Saprospirales bacterium
TCCAATTGTAATACAAGCCATCTAACTGCAATACTTTATTCAAGGCCTGATCAATAGCTGTAAAGTCCTTTTTGTAGCGACGGTCGGAGGTTTCAGTGATAGAGACTGCGAAAAAAGCGCCTGGAATAGTCACGTTACCATTACTTTGGATAGACATCAAATTAAATCCTGGAGTACCAGGTTGGGCTAAACTAGAGGCATCTTGAATCCTTAAAGTACCTGCTTGATCATTTAAAATAGAAAAATGTATGGTTGATGGACCTAGCAATTTAAGCTCACTGTCTTGTAGTAAAGCAGCTCGTCCGTCTGTGCCATTTACCTGGAATTTAGAAACAGAGGTGAGACCATTAGTAGTGGCACCGACCATCATATTTCCATTAGGAAGTATCATCATGTCTGGGCCATTTTCTATACCATTTGCATCTCCAAAAAAGCGCAGGTCATTAACCCCCCAAAGGCCGTCTAAACCGAAAATATTGGAGTCGTCCCTTACTTGAATATTGCCATTTACGGTAAGCAGTGTATTTGGATCTGGATCTGGATCTGCACCAATGCCAACCCGCTGTTCAAAGATAGTTTTTGAACCAATGAATCTAAACTGATCTACATCGTAAAAGTTAAGTCCCTGGCCAAATGTCGCGGTAATTCTATGATTAAGGTCCCCGAAGGTAATTTGTGCTTCGTCCCCGCCAGAACTCCAGTTGCCAGGTTCTATAAATACTTCATTTTTGACGCCGGACGGAGATTTGATATGAACATTGGTATTAGGTGTGTTGGTACCTAGGCCAATCTTAGAATCCGCATCCACATAAACGACTTCTTGGGCACTATTATCTGCATTATCTAAAGCAAAAGGATTGCCCGCTTGTATACTGTTAAAGGCATAGGGTGAGGCTGTCATTGCCGTACGTGGCAGGAGTTCTGTTCCATCAAAAGTAGTGCTCAGAACATAAGCTTGAGCAAAAGGCAGATTAAATGGCGTAACCGCACCTAAGGAAGTAGCAAACAAGCCATTAATGGTAGAGACCGTAAGGGTTTCTGTCCACAGTTCATTACCGTCTGTTGCCGCATCAAAAATTTTGACCGTTATGCTGTAGTCCCCATCCGCCACGGCTCGGTCATTATCGGTCAGAAAGCCTTGATAACTAATTAATTGAGGTATTTGTGCGATGGCAGCACTACTCATTAAAAGGAAGGAAAATAAAAGAAAAGTACGGCTCATAGCAATGAGTTTCATAGATGTATGTTTAATGGTTGATATAATTATATCTATTGGACCCATAAAGTATTAAGTCCTTACAACTGAATTATTTGTAAAGCTGATTAATAATAGCAAATTGGAAGAGAAAACTATTGGAGCAATAAGAAGAAGTGCCTGAAAAATAGGAATTTTAGATGTTTTTTAGGTCGGATTGGGTTTTAGTTGTTTGATTTGAAATTTGGAGCAAAATAAAATTTTGCATAAGCTTAATAGGCTATGGTGCTAAGTTAATGGAAAAGATTTTTTTAAACAAATTTTAATTTAAGTTTTTTTTTAGAATGTAAAGTCTAATCTTACCCATTGCTTACAATACTTATTTTTTAATTTTATTGAAGTCTTAATGTAGGCCTTTGTTAAATACTTTAGTATATTTGAGTTAATTAAAATAGACGGCACCTGCTAAATAGCCTAAAATCTCATAGCGAAACTGATCATATTTAAGACGACCAACGACTAAATTCCGTTTTCTGTTTTTTAATACAGAAATTAAATAGCTTCACAAAATACTTGATCACTTCTAGGAGTACTTTTATGGTTTTTTTAATAAGTGTTACTAAGTTGAAATTACTTAGCCTTTAATTTAGTGGACGTAGTATTCAACTTCCTTGAGAAGTAAATCATAAAATCGTGAAATTATGCAAAGGATGCGCTTAGCGTTTTTGCTTTTATGTACATTTTTTGTGTTTGGGCTCTATGCTCAAACGGTTCCTTTGGGTATGAATTACCAGGGAGTCGCTCGGGATGCCTATGGCTTACCTTTAGCAAACTCATCCTTAAGTGTTCGCATTAGTTTTACTTCTCCCGATGAGCATTCTACCATTTACTATACAGAAAATCATAACCTTTCTACAGACCAATTAGGTTTGTTTCAATTGGTGATAGGGTCCGGGGATTCTAATCAAAAAAGCTTATTGGAAGTACCTTGGGAAAAGGAGGCTATTTGGATGGACATAGAAATGAAAACAAATGCGAATCAGGATTATCAATTAGTGAGTAGTTCACAAGTATTGTCTGTCCCGTATGCCATGCATGCCCAGAAAACACTACAGGTCGAATCAGAAGATGGTCCCGAGTTAAGAAGTCAAAGTACACGCTGGTTGACAAGTGGGAATAATGGTACTCAATCAAATGTTCATTTTTTGGGAACTAGAGATGACGGAGAATTATCCTTTAAAACGAATAATGTTGAGCGAGTAAGATTAACCCAAACGGGACAAGTAAATATCATTAGCCCAGCGGATGGGCCCCAGGAAAATCGGGAATCTTATCCACTGGTAGTTGAAGGAAGTAATCAGGGGATTTGGATAAAAATAAACGAATCAAGATCTAGTAATAATAATTTTCTAACATTTAAAGACCCTAAAGCGATACAAGGAAGAGTAGAGGGACAAACCACCGGGGAGTTCTTCGCTTCTAGT
>CAXIDD010000736.1:0-2677 GCA_964021975.1 uncultured Saprospirales bacterium
GACCAAAATGATCAAAGAAAGAAAAGTGATCAGCCGCTAATTCTGAAAGGGCTTGGTTCAAAAAATGATTGATTCCTAATGGATAAAATACAATCGTTAGCTTATTAAATGGCCCGCGCATGATAATTTCTCGGGATCGATCTAATTTACAGACCAATAATTTTAGCCAGGGAGCATTCGGTTGCCATTCGTGTGTACGAGATAAAGGTCCCCAGGTTATTTTACTATTCTGATAAATATTTAAGGTCGTGGTATAATTGGGAAAATAACTGATCCTTTCCTCCAAAGCTGCCTCTTGAGATTGATGGACATAATAAAGCTTAATCAATTTTTTAAGTTGATCTGCCTGTGGAGCTATTTCATTATACCTTAGTAGGGGATGCATAGACATCGATTAGGGCAAATTATTTTGGAGCTTAGCAAGCTAAGCCCCAAAATCAAACGTGTTTAGTGACTGTGATCATTTTCTACATGATCCTCTAAAGCGACGTAAGCCATGCCACAAGTTGGGCATTCACCAGCAGCATCACTACCACTGCCTTCACAATGCATCGGACATACATAGGCAGAATTGTGTTCCTTACCTTCGCCATGTTTAATTTCTGTAGCCGCACTGTCTTGTGCGTTTTCTGCTCCTCCGCAAGACCAAGTTCCTAGAGAAAGGGTCAATAATAATGCAATGGTTGCAAGCATTTTAACTGTTTTCATTGTAGTTTTTATTTAGATTAAAAAATGAATAAATAATTGATTTAAATTGTTCTTTTGATTAACTCTTGTTTGATAAATAACAATGATTTATCCTGTGTTTTTATCATCTTCTCCAATTATGCCCTCTACCGTCCCACATTTCAACATAAGGTCACCGAAATAAGGATTCCGAATTTCTTTTTGCGCACTGATCCAATCTGCTCCTTCATTATCAAAAGCCATCGGGCAATATTGTATGTAATAGGTATTTTCGGCTACGCCGAAAACTTTTAAAATCCGAATCATCACTTGTGAAAGGAAACCAAATTCTAGCCGTTGGTCAGCTACTTCAGCCAATTCAGTAATTTTTTCTGCGTGTGCTACTAGTGCCGCTTGTTGTTCCATCCAATAATCCTGCGCTTCTCCCTTGAGCAAGTTTTGTGGGACGTTCTTCAAGGCCGACTGAAATTCTGATGCTCGCTGTGCAGCTTCAATTGAGTCGGTGGAGACGAAACTTTCTTTGAGCAATAGATAGGTCTCTAATACTGCCATTAATTTCCTCTCAAATGCTTCCGGTAATTCCGTCGTATAATCTGGCAATTGCTCGACTTCTACTACGCCTTTAATACCTATATCCTGGTTCATCATACTGGCTTGATTGTTCAATTGCGCAGCAGCATCGATGGCAAAGTTACCATGTGTAACAATTTCCTGGCCTGATTCTAATCCCGAAATTACTTGATATTGATCACCCATTGCTTCGCCTAATTCGATGACTTTAAAACGGAAAGAAGGAACCGCTGTTGCTTGTATTTTTTCATAAACCACCGAACGCGTTCCTGTCCAAAGCACGGCAGATTTAGGGATGGTCAATTGCTCCTTATTTTTGGCTGATTGATTCAAAATACCATAAACCAACATTTCAGGTTTCAAAACTCCATTGGGATTACGGACCTCTGTACGTAAAGCTGCCACCCGCGTATTGGGATTACGGACTTCAGTACGCAAGGCTGCTACACGTGTTTTGGGGTCAATAACCGGATCAATAAACGTAACCTTAGCGGAAAATTTTCGTTGGGGTAAAGCTGCTGCTGTAAATTCAATCCTATCTCCTAAGTTAATAGAAGCTAGGTCTGATTCATAGGCATCAAAAAGCACCCAAACGCGTTGTAAATTGACCAAGTCAAAAAGAGACTCGCCTTGCATCAAGTGATCCCCTACCGCAACTCTACGCCGCGTAACGACACCGGAGGCATCCGCATATATCGGAAAAACTTCCTGTACCACACTTTCTTCTTCTATCTTTTTGATGATACTTTCCTTAATTTTCCAATAGCGTAACTTGCTGCGGGCAGCTTCTAATAGCTTGGGATTGAGTTTTTCTAATTTTAGGGCTTCCAATAATTCTCCTTGCGCTGTAATCAACTCTGGCGAATAAATTTCCGCTATTTTTTGCCCTTTAGTCACTTTTTCTCCGGTGAAACTCACGAACAACTTCTCGATCCTTCCTGGTATATGTGCCACCTGACTAGAAGCCAAGCGTTCGTCCGCTTGTACTTTACCAGAAAGTCGGAAATTTTTGCCCACGCTATGCGCTGTATTTCCGACAATTGTAGTTTGGATATTCGCTAATTTTACTGCTGCAGGGGTCATCTCTAAAACCAAGGGATCATTAGACGTATTAGCAGTTAAGGGAATGAGATCCATGCCACAAATTGCACAAGCTCCAGCTTCATTTTGACGGATTTGTGGATGCATGGAGCAGGTCCAGATTTCCTCGCTTGCAGGCATACCAGCTTGGTGATTGTGATCTTCTTCTGTTGCGCTTTCTGGGAGGGCTTTGGCAGAAAAATAATGGCCCACTAGCCAGCCAACCAAGAGGGCAGCGGCGATGATTAGAATGGTTTTTATATTGAATTTCATATTTATTTATTTTTAAATCCTTCTATAAGTCATCATTTAAACAAACACCCATTTTGAACCACCCAAG
>CAXIDD010000737.1:0-2655 GCA_964021975.1 uncultured Saprospirales bacterium
GAGCAGCCCAATTCTGATCTTTAGGCACATTTGCTACTGCTGCTTTAAATGCCCGATTTACAATGGCACTGGCATCTTCTACTCCTTTAGTTTGCTGATGATCAAAAACGCTGTGTTCAGGTGCCTCTTCTAATAAACTTAATAACCGAGAAGATTTAGGGAACAAAATAGATTGCTCTTTCCTATATTCATAAAATTCATCAAAGGTCATCCGATAAAGTGAGTCCTTGAAAATTTCAAATAAAACAGGTACTTCCACATCTTGCCCATAATAATAATCCCAATCCTCTAGACTTTCTAAGGCATCTTTTTCAGTATCGCTCAACTTACTTTTATCTATAAAAGGTAGCGTAGCTTGTAAGGCATCTTTGGCATAAAGCGAGAAGCTAGTAGTCTGCATTTTCATCATATCCTGGACAGTGATTGCCTCCATAGAATCGAGTCGTAAATTGACAGAACGGCCTCTATAATCGTCAAATCCTTCACTATTATAATAATAAGGATAATCCTCATCAGTTGATTTTTGATTGGCGGAACTGATGTACCCTCTTTCTGGATTTAAAACCTGAGGCAACTGGTCTCTGGGTATGTAGCCGTTCCAACCGTTGCTGCGTTTGCTTCCATCCTGGATAAACCGTCCTTGCTGGTCTCTTTTTACAGGTAGTGATCCGTTTACAGTGATCGCAACATCTCCGTCTCTGCTGGCAAAAGCAAAATTTTGAGCTGGATTCTCATAGCCCTTTAATGCTTGCAGGTAATCTGCGTGATTCTTAGCCCCCATCAAGCGCCAAAAAGCACCTAGATCGTAGAAAGGTTTTTCAGCTGGCTTATCATTAGCAATCCAATGCATGGCCATATCTTTATATTTGCTCGTAGAATCTTCGTATACAACAGGCCCCCAAACGGTGTATTTGGTCTCTTCGATATGTGGCTCTTTACGTCCTTTAATGTAGATGGTATCCGTACGAATTTCAGCATCCAATACTTCTCCATCCAAGCGATATTGCGTTTTGGCTTCATCTACCCAGTCGATGGTATACCAATCTAGTACATCATGACCAACATTGGTCTCACCCCAGGCTATGAATTGATTAAATCCAATTAAGATCCCTGGCTCTGAAGGTAAGGATACGCCATAAGAATTCACTTCAGGTGTATTGATATGCACTTCATACCAAATGGCTGGCAAGGTCAGACCCAAGTGCGGATCACTACATAGAATAGCATTTCCATTGGCTGTTTTTTGGGGAGCCACCGCCCAATTATTGCTCCCATTTCCTTCAGGTGGCAATTCGAACATTTCATAAGGTAGTGCTTGTGATAATAATTCAGGTGCATCTTCCGCGGGGAAAGGTGTTAGTGCTTCAAAGTCAAATTCTACCTCGGCTGGAATAATGGGCAGCTGTTTTGGGTTCTCTTCTGGGTACAAAAACTCAAACAAATCACTACCTAGTAGTGCCTTAGTATTTGTGGCCTCTAAATCCTGATGTCTGGAACAAAGTGACTCCGCCATATTTTTGATAAATAAAGCAGAGCGCAAGGGTGTCCATGGTTCTGGTTTATATCCTAATATTTTAAATTCTATAGGGTAATCTTTAGGTTTTAATTGGTCCAAATAGGCATTGACTCCCGCTGCATAAGCATTTAGTATAGCTGCTTCCGCCGGACTTGACATCCAAGCCTGCAAAGTATTCTCTGCACCATAAACAATCCCTTTCTTTCGTTGTGTTTTGTCTCTTTCAAGAGTTCGTTCTCCGAGCACTTCTGACAGACGCCCTCCTACTGCACGGGTAGAAATATCCATTTGCCATAAACGATGCATAGCATGTATATATCCATTTACAAAAGCGGCATCCTTGTTATTAGCCGCATAGATATGAGGAACCATGCGCTCATCAAAAAACACTTCAGCTGTTTCAGATAAATCATTGGCAGAAATATTCAATCGAGCTGGCTCGGGTTTGGATTCTCCATTTTGCCAAAAGCCTGTAAAAGGGTTCAATAATTTCCCCAAAGCTGGTAGAGAAGTACCGAAAGGCTGGTTGGTATTCAGCGTAAGAATTAGACCAACTAATATTCCGAAGACAAGAAAAAACTTAATTCCACGCATTGCGTTATAGGATTGATTAAAAAAACAACCATGAAATATAAGGCAATTTTTGTATTCTTTAGCTTCCTACTCTTAGTAAGTTTGTCTACTTGCCAAAACAAAAAGGCCCAAGAGGATTTATCCACTGAACAATCTACCTTTTTTGTCAATGATGCTTCTCATTTATATTTTAAAAATGTAAGAGCCTATTATTATAATGAAAAGCCTGGTCCCGGTCCGAATACCGCAGAGCGTATGAACCTCTATCGATTGCGTAAGTTTTCTGATACCTCAGATCGGCCCATTCTATACCCAATTATTGTAGACAACTGGATTAAAGACGAAGCCTATTTGTTTATTGAAGGGAATGACTACAACCGTGGATTCAAAAATCCCTTGACTGTTTTAGCTATAGAAGCAAATGACACCACTACACTTGAATTGACTCGGCCTACTATGGATATGCAATTAACTTTTACTGAATCTTTAGCCACAAGTTTAGAAGCGGGGCAAGAACTTCTAGTGCTAGATTCTACAGGAACCGCAGTACCTATATTCACAAACAA
>CAXIDD010000738.1:0-2651 GCA_964021975.1 uncultured Saprospirales bacterium
AAATGGCAGAAAAAACCTTGCAAATTGCCTTGTTTCACGGTTTCCCAGATATGATCCTATTTTCTGCCCGATTCTGTATGTATTACCACTTAAAAACTCGTCAAAACACAAAAGCTAATCGTTATAAGAAAATTGTAGATCAGTACCTCGAAGCCCTAAAAGATGAGATAGAGTTGGAATATGAACAATTGTCTTACCGAACCAAGGAAATTGTTACCCAAAGAAAGCCAAGTCAAGAAGAAATTAGAATTGGTCTAAAAAAAGCTAACTGGGCAAAGGAGATCATGGAAAAGCATAAATATTCTTCAAGAATCCATATAAGAGTGAATTTTCTATTACATAAAATCTATCGCTATTTAGCCTTACACGAAGAAATCGTAAACACCTGCCGACATTCTATCAGTTTTATTAAGCAAGACCCAAGAAAATTCACTACAGTTTTCATCAATGTCACCTACGGAACCTGTTTACGAAATCTCATCAAACTAGGTGGTTACCAGGAAGCTTTTCAACTCTACGAAGAGCGTCACACTTACTTTGTGGAAGGTAGCCGAAACTGGTATTCCTTACACCTCTATTACTCTATTTTAAACATCCACGCGGGGAAATACCAAACCGCTTTTGATATCTACCAAAAAGCCTTCAGTTTCAAAAAACTGTTTTTTAAACAAACCAAAACCATGCAGGAGCAATGGCACATCTTTGAAGGATATATGCACATTCTCCTCAAAGCAGGCCTGATCCCTGACCCATCAGATGCACCAGACTTTAAGATATCCAAACTAGATAAAAAAGTCACCATCCTCAGAAGAGACACTGGAGGTTATGGCATCAGTATCCGAGTAGTAGAAATCATGCATGGGCTTTTAGATAAAGACTATCCAACACTTTTAGATAAAGAGGAGGCTTTGAAAGTCTATATGAAGCGCTACCTGGTCAACGATTTCACCTATCGGGTTAGTTGTTTAATCAAAATGTTAATTACGATTATTCGTTGCAACTTTCATCCAGTCCGGTCTAAAGCTCATATTAAAGACAAGAAATTATTCAGTAAATTAAACAAGGTACCTTTTAAAGAAGCTTATCAGCCGGACGATCTGGAAATTATCCCCTTAGGTATTTTATGGGATATTGCATTGGATAGTTTATAGCCAATCGTGTCAAACTTCGATGTATTCTTTTGTTTACATCTATCCTTAAAGCAGGAAGTAAAATAAGTGTAATAACTTAATCTAAAGCCTTATACTTTCCTTACAATACTAAAAGTACCACAAACCACTACAAAATATTGAACTATAAAAGTGCAATAAAACAAGGTATAATTAAATTTATTTGGCTTAAATTTAAATTAAACCACTGATTAACAGTATTTTAATTAAATCGAAAAAGGCCCAATCAAACAATCGTTTAAAAATACATTTGACCTGCTTTTGCATTTCACTCCATTAAATCAGCTAAATACTCACTTAAAAAGTCCCGCTCTTTAATAAAACTAGATCTGGTTGGTAAGCGAATTCAGGGTAAAAAACAGCTATTTGGCCGAAAAAAGCCCTCAAAAAATAAAGGAAGTCCTCATCATTCCTTAGCTTCAAGGAAAATATATTATCTCTATGAGCGCTTCATTCTTCCCAAGGTTATTCATCATCCTTCTATTCTCCCTATCCAATTCATTCCTATTTGCACATGCTGAAGGGCTGGAAAGTCACTTAACAAAAGTCATGGATCAACAAGGGATCCCTGGACTGAGCTTGACCGTAATTCAGCAAGATCAAGAAGATCAGTATGCCATTGGCTGGGCCGATGTAGAACAACAAGTTGCTTTGACTCCTCAACACAGAATGTTTTCAGGCAGTATTGGTAAAACCTATTTCGCTGCTCAAATTATGTTATTGGCAGCAGAAGGGAAGATAGATTTGGAGGCTAAAGCTAGCGAATACTTAGGCCATGAAAAATGGTTTAAAGCTTTACCCAATGCTTCGGAGATGACCATTCGGAGTCTGCTCAACCACACTTCTGGAGTACCCGAATATGTTTACGATCAAAACCTTTGGAAAACCGTGAAAGCACAGCCGACTAAAGTATGGACCGCTGCCGAAAGGCTCGCCTACATTAGTGATCAAAAAGCGCATTTCCCGACGGGAAAGGGTTGGTCCTATGCAGATGCCAACTTTATCATCCTGGGCGCAGTGGTCGAAAAAATTACAGGCGAAAAAATTTACGACTTAGTACAGCAAAATATTTTAGATCCACTCCAACTTAGACAAACTGAGCCATCCATTCAAGCCCAAATCGCTAACCTTACTGCGGCCTATACTGGAAATATGTTTGGACAGATTTTTGGTGAAAAAGTATCGAATTTAGGTCAATATGGTTTCAACCCACAATTGGAATGGACTGGTGGTGGTTTTGTAACCAACTCCACTGATCTAGCGCGTTGGGTGAAAGGTTTATACACTAGTGATTTGCTAGATCCATCCTCTAAAAAGGCAGTTTATTCGCCCGTTAACAGGCAAACAGGATTACCGAATCTAGCTACTGGTTATGGTTTAGGGGCCGAAATCTTTGCGACTAGTTATGGCGTCGCTTATGGTCATTCGGGTTTTATGCCTGGTTTCCTTTCCGTGATGGCCTATCTACCTGATTATGAAATG
>CAXIDD010000739.1:0-2649 GCA_964021975.1 uncultured Saprospirales bacterium
GGACCAGTTCTGGGGCCTTTAATTGCAGATATGGCAGAGCGAAAAGAGCATCCTTGGCTAGAGCGCTTTCGTTGGCGGAGTTTGAGTAAGGATACGATCCAAAAAGAAGAAGCTAGGTTTGTGGTAGGTGGGAAGTTGGAATCTTGATCATTTTGAAGCTAGCACAACAATACTTTAATTTGTACTTTTGCGGAAAGTAAGAAATACTAGCAAATGGAAATATTTAAAGAATTTACCTTTGATTCTGCTCACTTTTTGCCCAATGTCCCGGATGACCATAAATGCAAACGGATGCATGGGCATACCTATCGAGTCCGGATTTGTCTACAAGGCCCATTAGATCCTAAGTTAGGTTGGGTGGAAGACTTTGGTGTACTCAAAGGAGTCTGGAAACCTGTCGAATTAATGTTGGATCATCACATGTTGAATGATCTAGAAGGTTTAGACAATCCAACTGCGGAATGGATCGCCATTTGGATTTGGCGCCGGCTGAAAACGGATCTACCTAAATTGATACGTGTGGAGGTTTATGAGACACCAAGTAGCGGAGTTATCTATAGAGGGGAATATGAATAGGACCCTATTAACGATCTGTTAATACATCTTTTAACATTTTAACCAAAATGATAGTTGCTTTAACGCTTTTTTAGCAACATAGCAGTTTAATCCCCTGCATCTTGCTGATGTATTAAGCTTTTAACCCTTTTGATAAACCCATTGAAACCATTATCCAAAAATTCAGATAAACTATTTCCCTAAGTTATATACCTTTATTCATATCCTTTTTTGTTTGCCTGGACTTGTTATTGGCTTGTTATGTCCTTCAAAAAGGTGGGAGATTTATCAATTGTCTTTTATTTTTGATCAATCACTTTAAATAACTTTATCAAAAAGAAAGCCATGCAAAAATATCATCTAATAATTATAAGCCTACTATTTACCACTTGTGTATCATCTGCGCAACAAAATTTTGTAGAAGCCCGTGCATGTAATGTCAATTATGATCAATTAGAAGTGGTATTTGATAGAGGTACTCGCATGTCTACCTATTCCTTAGATGGGAAGCCTTTTACGGGCTGTGCTGAGCAAGATGTAGTTGAAAACGAAATGTATTATCTTCATTATGTAAAAGATGGGAAACTGGAGCGACAAATCGGCTATTATTACAGCGGCCAGAAGTGCCGAGATTATAATTTCAAAAATGGAGTTGCGCACGGTACATTAGAGTTGTTTTATGGAGATGGGTCACCTTATATTTATGAAGAATACAAGGATGGAAAATTACACGGCATTTTAAAACGTTGGCGGAAAGGCCAATTGGTTCGAGAAGCTAAATTCTGGTACGGCACCATGATGTCTGAGCAATTAAATGAAGCAGAGCAAGAATTGACCGAAGAAGAAATGAAGCTAGGCGGGAATTGCTAATCAAAAAAGCTCTATCTTGCGGCCCATATTATTTTATATATGGAGCAGCGTATCAAACATACCCAGTGTTTAATTTGCGGATCGAGTGATTTTAAAACCGTTTTTTCTGTTAAAGATCATTCGATCAGTCAAGAAGTATTTGAGGTCGTAGATTGCCAGTCTTGTGGTTTTCGATTTACCCAAAACATCCCTGATCAAGCAAGTATTGGCCCTTTTTACCAAAGTGAAGATTACATCTCTCATTCAGACACCAAAACAGGTTTAATCAACCGCCTGTACCATTGGGGGCGATCAATAATGCTACAGCGTAAGCTCAATCTGATAAAAAAGTACGCAGTCCTTGATAAAATCCTGGATGTGGGTTCTGGTACCGGGTACTTCTTAGATTTTTTACAAAAAAATCAATACAAAGCCTTTGGTATCGAAGAAGATGAAGGAGCTAGAGCTTATGCTAAAAAGCAGTTTGGTATTCAGGTAAATGCCCCAGCGGCTTTATTAGATGACGAATTACCAGGCCCTTTTGGAGCCATCACGATGTGGCATGTTTTAGAGCATGTACATGAGCCAGATTTATATCTACAAAAGTTTCACCGTTTATTGGCGGACCAAGGAGCATTAATCATTGCAGTTCCCAATCATATTTCACATGATGGTCAGCATTATCAAGCTTATTGGGCGGGCTATGATGTGCCACGACATCTATGGCATTTTTCACCTAAGTCCATGCAGGGACTTGTGGAGCGCAACGGTTTTCAAATAAGCGAAAAAATTAAAATGCCATTAGACCCTTTTTATGTGTCTATGCTTAGTGAAAGGTACCAAGGTAAAGGGATCATTGGCTTAGCTGCGGCAGCTTTTCAAGGCTTGCAAACCCATCTGAAAAGCTTGAAAAATGTTGATCAGGCAAGCTCTTTAATTTATGTCTTGAAGAAAAAAAACTAAGTTTTGTGGCGCCTCACAGTAATCATCAATTATCGTCTTTTTAAGATGTCAATTTGGGCATCCATCTTTTTATTTCCAATGCTCAGTTACGCTCAAGGACATACCTGGTGGGCCAATAACGTGGCTTGGGATGGTAGCAGCCATTGGAGCACCTACATTATATCTGCGCCACGCTTTTTAGGCCCGAATGCCTTGCCGATTCCCATTCAAAATAATGGGGTTTTACTTCAAGAGAGCCAACTCGAATTAGCAGGAAATGCACACTTTACGGCTGGAGATCAA
>CAXIDD010000740.1:0-2643 GCA_964021975.1 uncultured Saprospirales bacterium
GTCAACCCGGTCTAAATCTGCAGCTTCTACTTTTGTGGTGATAATATCGTAACGCTGATCTAGCAAATGCCAAACCTCGCCCGCATCATAGGAAGAGGTACCCTCTCCTACCACAACTAATACTTCTGGCTTGCGCAATAAAGAGATACTTCGGCTACCAATATCTGGCCCTTCAGGGGTCCAGCCCGAATCTAAATCATAGATCGAAATCTTATTATCCTGAGAGGCTTTTAGCACTATTTTAAAGAGCTCATCCTTGGAGACAGACTGGTTTTGCAGGGGCAATAAGATGGTCCCTTGGTTAAAGTTTTTCCCATTGGCTACAAAGGGTGTATTCGCTACATTCAGTCGTAAGCCCTGTGACAACAAATAGTTAGCTGCCCTTGGCGCGTAATAATCATCCCATTCAAAAGCATAAGCATAAGCGCTATAATCCGGCTCCTGAAAGGCTACCTCAGGGCGTAGGCCCTCTACCCTATCTCCTAGCAAAGCTGGAGCGTAGTTGCGCTCTATGGCAGCGTAGGGCAGGTTAAAAGCTAAAGGCATGGTCCAGGAAGAAATATCATAAAACAGGCTATCTTCAAAAGTCAATTGTTTATCAAACAATCCACGAATAATTCGGTATTGTGCTTGTTCGGTGGGCACGACATAGGCATGCTCCGGACTAAAACTTTTACCTCCAGCCTCTACTTGTTCGGCTAATTTATAAACCTCAATTTCGTGTCGACGCAAGATTTCAATGAAGTGCCCAAGCTTGTTTTTATCAAAAGCATCTCCAAATACAAAGGCTTTGCGCTGGTCTGCACGAGCCTCTTCCACAGCATTGGAATAGAAGGCGCGTTGGAATTCATTTAGGTCATCTTTTAGTTCATAACAGGCCAAGTGCGTGGACAAGGCCGTCCTTACCTGATTGCGGATTGTAAAAGGAAAGGTGAGTAAGCCATTGGCAGATTCTTGTAAATGGCCTCTCGAACTTGCTTGCTCAAATAGAATACCGATACAACCGTTGGCATCGGGATAGGTAGAGCCTTTCCCATAATAAAAATCATCATACCCTTCCTTAGAATAATACAAAGATTGAATTTCATCTAATGTAGCTGCATGGTAGCGACCAATAGCCTCGGTCAGTTCCTGGTTTTTCTTAGGGGTAATGGGGTTGACTCTAGTAGGCTCTCCGGGCATAAAAAAGAAGGTCGAGTTAGTGCCCATTTCATGATGATCCGTTAGCACATTGGGTTTCCAATCGTGAAAAACATTAATTCGTCCCTGACTTTCCGGATGCTGTACCGGTAACCAATCTCTATTCAAATCAAACCAATAATGATTGGTACGCCCACGTGGCCAGTGCTCGTTGTATTCCCGATCCACACTAAGAGCCGTTTGGTTTTTATTTTGATGGGTATTCACCCAACTAGAAAAGCGATTAAATCCATCTGGATTATAACAAGGATCTAGAATAATAACTACGTTATCTAAGATCCGCTCTAGGTCGCGCCCCTTTCCAGCTGCTAAATAGTAAGCTACCAGTGGTGCAGCGTTACCTCCGCTGGGCTCGTTTCCATGAATACTATAGCCTTGATAAAGCACCGTAGGAAGGTCCTTAATGTCTACTTCGGCAGACAAAGATGGATCACTTAACTTTCGATGCTCTTCTTGAATCTCATCTAGCCGATCGTGATTCTTCTCAGAAGTAATGATCAAATTAATGGTCGGGCGGCCTTCATAAGTACGACCAATTTGCTGAAACGTAACCCGTGGAGATAATTCCGCTAATTTCCGCATGTAAGCCAATTGCTGATCATGGCTGATATGCCATTCTCCAATTTGATAACCTAAAAAAGCCTCTGGACTTGGGATATCTTTCTCATAACTTATGTCTGGTAAATAATACGTTAAGGGCTGTTTTTGTTGACCTTGAACTAAGGTAAATAGACCTAAGGAAAACAAGCTTAAGAGTAAGTATTGCTTCATAGTGAATGATGGTTTTTCGGTTTGGTGATCTGGTAATCTTTTTTTACCGTTTAATCTTATAAAGATCAAAATTAAAAAATCAGAGCTTTGTTTAAAAAAATATAGCCCGATGTCTCCTTTTGGTCGATTGCCAACCATTTTTTATTAAAAAAGCTGGTCTACCTCGATAAAAGATAGACCAGCTTTGCTTTTAGAGGCAAGAGAGCCGAAGGCACGAAAAAGTGTCCCTTCAAGGGCAGGGTTATTTGTTTCTAGGTTTTCAAGTCAAATGTACTTTGCTCTACGACATAGAGCGCGCCGAAAGTGCGAAAAAGTGTCCCTTTGAAGGGATTAGCGTCTCGCGCTTTCAGCTCTCGACTTAATATCTATTCCCCTAAGTAATTATTCTCAAAGAAATCTATATATCCATCAAGGGATTTAGCCTGTAGGATTTCTCTATAGTTACTTAAGCTAATGGCGAATAGGTCGTAGGATGCTGTTTGCTGCTGAAAGTCTCCTGAATTTTTATTGGCACTGTCATAGTACTTCATAGCAGCGGCGCGATTATTAAAGCGACGGACAATCAGCATTGGGGTCCGGTTCTTTGGATCTGCACCAAGAAATACATTAGAGATGGTTAGACGTTGTGCACGATGGAATTTTTTATTGTAATCAGAAAGATTGGCTTTTGCG
>CAXIDD010000741.1:0-2630 GCA_964021975.1 uncultured Saprospirales bacterium
GTCTTTGGTATGCAGTCGTTCAATAATCGTTCGGGTATTTTCTACATTCTTTTCTAATTCATGATAAATACGAACAAAGTTGTTGTCAATCTGCTTTTCGTAATGCTTATTTGCATTATTGTTATTGATATAAAGTGCAAGCAAAATCCCCAATACGGTTAAGAGCATTTCCCCTATTGCGTAGAGGAGATACCTTGAATTGCTGGCATTAGATCGGCGTTTACTTCTGAAAAATGTCATATATGCTTATACTGAAAAAAGGGTTTTACCTTTTTTTATGGAAAACCCTTTTCGTTCAAATTTAATTCCGATAATCCAAAGGTGGTTTCCGATCTCCCAATAAAGGCTCGTATTTGAAATCTTTCCCACGGCGAGTTTTCAATTCCTCCAGGGCTTTTTTAGCAATACTAGGATCTTTGAATAAATCTACTGCGGTCAATGCGATGGTTTTGGCCGCCACCATCATACCTTTGGTACCAATACTCGTACCACCAGCTGCTACGGCTTGCCAAGAGTGCGCCGTTGTACCAGGCACCCAAGTAGCTGCGCCTAGACCAGCGGTTGGAACAGCCCAACTAACATCTCCTACATCGGTAGAACCACCGGAACCGCGCTCCACCACTTTAAAGTCACTAACTTGAGCAGCCATCTCCGGCGTCACTTTTTTATCCGCATAAGAACTGATAATCTTTTCGGCGAAAGCCCGCTCCTTTGCATCGTACTGGACACCACCTACCATCTTCAAGTTTTGGTACATTTTTTCCGAAAGGATTTTATTGGGCAAGACATTATAAAGCCCGTGAATTACCTCATATTCCATTTTAGTACCGGTGCCGAGTGCGGCGCCTTCTGCGGCCTTCACTACACGCTCAAAAGTGGCCTTCACTTCCTGCATCTCTGGGTGACGCACATAATAAAAGGCCTCTGCAAAAGCAGGAACGACATTCGGTGCCTCTCCACCACGTGTGATGACATAATGGATTCGCGTTTCCATCTGCACATGCTCTCGCAAAAGGTTGACCATATGATTCATGGCCTCGACACCATCTAAGGCGCTGCGTCCACGCTCTGGCGCTACCGCAGCGTGAGAAGCCTGCCCATAAAAACGAAACTTAGCTGATTTATTGGATAAAGAGGAACGGGCATCTGCACCATTTCCGCTCGAAGGGTGCCAGTGCAAAACCACATCAACATCATCAAAAAGACCCGCACGGACCATATATACTGTGCCGGCACCACCTTCCTCGGCGGGCGTGCCATAGAGACGGATTGTACCCGTTTGATTATTCTTTTCCATCCATTCCTTTACGGCAATCGCGGCGGCGGTGGAGCCTGTTCCAAAAAGGTGATGACCGCAAGCATGGCCAGCACTGGACCCTTCACGGGCTTGTTGCATCGGTACATCGTCTTGCGAAATACCCGGGAGCGCATCGTATTCTGCCAGAATCCCAATGACGGGTTCTCCTTGTCCATAACTGGCAACAAAAGCGGTAGGAATGTCCGCTACACCCGTTTCTATTGTGAAACCTGCGTTTTTGAGTTGTGTCTGAAGTAATTTGGTACTTTCTTTTTCCTGATAGCCCAACTCGGCTAGTTCCCAGATTTGGCGGGCCACACCAGCTAGTTTTTCGGTTTTGGCGTCCAATCCATCAACAATCGTTTGCTTTTCTTTGGAAAGGTTGGTTTGGGCGATGCTGAATAAAGGAAGTAGGAGCATTAAGCAAAAGAAACTTGTTTTTAGTTTATACATTGGTTTGTTTTATTGTTTTTAAAATTTGGCTAATTTTTGCTGGTATAGCGTCTGCCCCTGTTCATTCCTACCGATAATCCAAAATAAGCCCTTGGGATATTGACCTAAATCTAATACAATTTGCTGATTATCTACAGGAATAGCCCCTTGTAAGATTTTACCTTGGTAACTATATAAGTCTATGAAATGAGGTTTCAAATTGGAGTTGATATTGAAAAGACCTTTACTTGGATTGGGATATACTGTAATCTTGTTTGCTTGATAAAATGTAGTATTTGTATTCACAATAGTATTAGAGCAAAAGACTCTACTTTCACCATTAGGGTAATTGAAGCTATTTAATTCATTCCAAATGAAGTCCACAATTGCGGAATAGTTATTTCTGATAATGGGGTGTAAAATTGAATCAGTTTGGAAGTTAGCCGGCGCTTTTTCTTCATATATAGTCATGTAAGTCGTTAGCGCGGCTAGAAAATAGATGTTAGGCCGGCCGTGTGGCGCGTCATCTTCATACAATTCGCTAATTGGGATTTGGTTATAAGGTGCCTTTTGGAGTACTTGACTGATGACCGGACCTACTGGAATCATCCCAATACAACGATCTGGAAAATTTTCGCTTAATAAGCCTTGATAGGCTAAAAACCAGTTGTGGAAATCTTGATTTAAATAATTGTTATAATTGGTCCATTCTGCTAGAGAAGGCGGAAAATCATTACTTAAAAACTCAGCCATGTCCGGCCAGTTTTCATAAATATAAAACTTCAATTTTGGTTCCTGTCGAATGGCCCAATCAAAAACAGTGCGGGTTGCAGAAAAAGGAGAAATATTTTCTCCTGGATATTGCATAGTTGGACCTTGCCATTGAATAAAATTACCTGGC
>CAXIDD010000742.1:0-2612 GCA_964021975.1 uncultured Saprospirales bacterium
TTTGGGGATTACTACGGCGCTCGGTTTCTTCTATTTTTAGTAAGAAGTCTTCCCCACAAGAATGGCTAGAAAACCTGGCTAAAGAATTAGAAGAAGAACTCAATTCTGAATTGAAGTTTAAGCTGAGCGGAGGAATTGATGATTTGGCAGATAGTGTCCAGCAAATGGCTCGGATGATTGACCTGAAAATCCGAAATAGTCAGAATATTCTATCTAAAGATGATGAAATATTTAGCAATATTGCAGAAAAACGTTCTAATGTTTTTCGTGATCTAAGAGAAACTTTTGAGGATTTCATTAAAAAATCAGAAAATTTTACGGATAAGGAGTTGTTTCCAGATCACGGGCCCTTAGGTGCTAATATTGCTACTGGATCTGGTATAGCCGTAATTGGGATTATTCTAGCAGCAGTGGTCCAGGGAGGGATGTTTGATATTACAGGCGGTATTTTGACTGCGATTGGCCTACTTTTTGCAGGAGTAGGAACGAGTGGAAAACGCCGAAAAGTAGTTAATGGTTTCCAACAAGAAATTGTAAAAGGACGAAGTAGACTAGAAGAAGATGTCACCAATATATTAAAAACGTATATCAAACGTTTAAAAGATAAAATTGATACCAACTTTCATCGCTTTGATCAAATGTTGAAAAAAGAACAGCAACAGATCCAGGAATTAAGCGAGGAGGAAAATAAAATTGAAGCGAGACTTTTGGACTTGCAAACTAACCTTGAAGCGGAGAATCAGAATAATTAGTAATTATTTTCCATTAAAGTAGTGCGGATTGCAACCAAATCTTTGATTTTGACATCTTACCTAGTAAAAATGATTGTTTAGTCTATAGATCATCTACTTAAGCATAAAAAAATATCCAACTCGACGGATTTTTTTTAATTTAGATATTCTTTATACTCGATAAATTTATTTGTAAAATTGATGCTTTACGGTCTTTATGAAGAATAAAAATGTTGCTGGAATATTAGCTTTTACGACTGGAATGCTTGGAGTCCATCGCTTTTACCTTGGACAAAAAAGTTTAGGCGTAGTGTATTTCTTAGCTACCTTTATTGGTATAATGATTACTGCTGCTTCAGATGGTGACGCACCCCTGATATTAGCTCCTTTAGCAATTGCATTTATAGATTCTATTCTGTTTTTTGTGATGCATACTGAGGAGTTTGATAAGAAATATAATGTAGAACAGGGATCTAGCAAAAGAACGGCGCAACCAAGACGTTTCCGGACAGAAGGATATGTGAAGACTAAATATGCCGGTCGGAGACCAGCTGCCAGAAAAGCAGTAGATGATCCGCATAAGCGCATGGGAATTGAACGTTTTCGAGACTTTGATTATCTAGGAGCAATTGAAAGCTTCCAAAAATCTTTGAATCAAAATTATGAATCGGCTAGTACGCACTTCAACCTGGCCTGTTCTTATTCTATGTTGGAATTACCCAAAGATGCTTTTTTCCATCTGGAAAAAGCAGTGGAATTTGGATTTGATGCTTTTCAAAAAATAGAAAGTCACCAAGCTTTAGCTTATCTGCGGACGCATCCAGATTTCAATACCTTTGTGAAGAATGAATACAAAGTGATTTCTGCTTTGGCACCTCCCATACTAGATTTGGAGCAGTTGGAGTCTAATGGAATAACTACGGAGGAGCCCATCGAAACCTTGGAGCTAAAAGATCCAGAGCCACTTTCTGCCAGCCCTGACAATTTGTTGGATCAATTACTGGCCCTAGGTGAACTCAAAGAAAAAGGCTTATTGACTGCTGAAGAATTCAATGCTCAAAAGCAAAAATTACTGAGGGATTAATTGACTTTATGCTTTCCGTCGTCTTAAGCTGTTAAATTTAAATAGCTTCTAAAAGCTCAGCTATCTTTTGTTTCCTGCTGGGTGTAATCACGATGCTTCCACTTTGTAAGGTTTTTAAAGCAGTGATTGCTGCTTCTTTTTCTCCTGCTTTCAAATGAGCCAGTGCTTTCAACCAAAATACCTGATCTAGTTGTTCGGTACCTTTACTAAGGGTATTTAATATAGCTAAAGAAGCGGTGGTTTGATCCAATTCAAGATGAGCGATTGCTCGGTATAGTTGCGTATTGGTGGTGACTCCGTTGGTGTTTTCAAAGGCTTCCAAATTACTCAAGGCAACTTCGAAGTCCTTCTGATTGTAAGCATTACCTGCACTAAGTAATAATTCCTCAGCTTCTCCTCCTCGTTCCAGATCGAAAGCGGGTGTTTCGTAATATTCATTAAACGCGACCATGTTTTGGTCTCCAGGCAAGAAGACCCATACAGCCGCCACAATTAGTACAATTAAAACCGCCGCAATACTTAAGAGTCTAAAGGGCTTGATGCTTCTGATTTTGCCTTTGGAGGCTTTTGTTTCATGCGATTAATTTGTAGATTGCTGTATGGATTGAAGCAAGGCCATAGTGGATTGCTCCGCCTCCGCACGGACCACCTCAATGGCTGCTTTAGAATGTTGATATAGCTTAGCTAAATCTGGTTCTTTATCTAGACGGCCTTGGACCATATCTGCTGCTTCTTGAGACAGCTTGCCGTCAATGAAGTCTTGTATAGTATTAAAATCTTGGTCGATGTTTTTCATA
>CAXIDD010000743.1:0-2596 GCA_964021975.1 uncultured Saprospirales bacterium
GGTTGGTAAACATCAACATGACTTACAGCTAATGCTTTTTCCATGTGTGTAGTTTTGTGTATAGCGTAAGTATAACGCCTTAAACTCAGACTTTGACGTTTACTTAGTCGACAATTTACACTAAAATTACGAATTATGGACTTTGCCAAGTAGCTGACATTTGACAACTTGTGCACCAGGCTGATTGACCTTATCTTACCTACTCATTAATTGCATCCATTCTTATCTCAAATTAAGACATACTCTAAGTCCATCGCATTTCATAAAAAATGCCAATGCTTGGGCAGCTAACCACTCTAATTAACGGATACTAAGAGATGACAAAAAAATAATTATCCACTTTTTGTCACTCTCAGGATTGGAATCCAAAGAAGTTATGAATTCTAAGAAGCTTCAACCATTTCCAATTCCTATGCAAACTAATCTAGTATGGTTAATTGGCAGGAGGTGCCGTTTGTTCGTTTATTGCTTCCATTTATCTCGGGTCTTTTGACATCGGCTTTTGGATATTTCCATACCATCCCAAGTTCCGTATTATTAGGAAGCTTATTACTTATTTCTATCATTTTCTTTTGGACTAGTAGCCGAACTTTTAGCTATCGATTTCGTCAGATAAGTGGCATTATTTTAATGCTCTTGCTCTATCTATTTGGGCAAGTTGTTTGGCGTCTCCAAACTCCTGGCTATTCTACTCAGCATTATGTACATACCGAGGTACCCGAAGCCACTTTTTTATTTCGTGTTAATGCACAAAAACTTAGTCGCTCTGGTAAAAGTCAGCAACTACAGATTACTATTTTGGGTATTGAAACGCAGCCGGGAGTTCTACAACAGTTAAAAGGCTCCTCCTTTTGCTACCTCCCGGCTGACATTAAAATTGAAATTGGTGCTTGTATATTGGCTAAAGGTCGATTAGATACAATCGCAGCACCTGCCCATCCTGGTAGTTTTAATTTTGCACAGTATATGACGCTACAAGGTATGATTCGACAGTTACGATTAACTGATAATAGCATCTATATTTTACCTGAAGACCCTTTCCCTTCTTACTGGACTTTACTCAAAAAAATTAGTAGTCAACTACAGCAAAGGTTGTCTCAGAGATTGTCTGAGCCCGCAGCTGGTTTGGTAGTTGCTTTGGTTTTAGGTCAAAAAAATCAGCTGGATTCTGAAGTTCGTGAAGATTATACCCAAGTAGGGGCAATGCATGTATTGGCCGTCTCCGGAATGCACGTTGGAATTCTTGCGATGGGCATATCCTATCTACTAAGCTTTTGGACTGGAGGACGTACCTATATTCGCCTAATTAAGGGACTGATTTCGGTTGCTGTAATATGGGTTTTCGCTCTACTTACAGGTGGGGCACCTTCGGTTCTGAGAGCCGCCACCATGTTTAGTTTATTTAGTTTGGGGAAGCAATTGTATCTCTCTCAGAACATCTGGAATATTCTAGCCGCTACTGCCCTATTGATGCTTAGTGCACAAAGCAGGGCGATCTTTACCGTAGGATTTCAGTTGTCTTTTCTCGCGGTAGCAGCAATTGTTTATTTTCAGCCTAAGCTAGCCCAAATAATTCCCGTCAAAAACCAGGTAGTCAACTATTTTTGGCAGCTATTTACGCTGGGCATTGCAGCCCAGTTAGGTACCGCAATTTTGAGCATTCACTACTTCCATCAATTCCCGGTTTACTTTTGGTTATCAGGCTTGGTTATTGTTCCTCTGGCAACTATTGCGTTGTTATTGGGCATAAGTGTTTTAATCCTAGCTGATGTTCCATTATTGGGTTCATTATTGGCCAAGGTACTCCAACAATTAGTACTGTTAATGAATAAGGCTATGGCTTGGATTAGTGATTTACCCAATAGTACCCTTCAACAATTACAGATATCCAAGGAGCTTTGTTTGCTACTTTTAGGTTTACTATTCTTAAGCATTTTGTGGATTGAATTTCGGTCTAGGGGATTGGTTTATTTGATTTTTAGCGTGACTTTTTTAATGGGAATCCAACATTACAATCAGCAAGTCAAATGGGATCAGCAAAAAGAATTATTGATTTATCGTCACAGAAAACAACTGGCTTTTAGTTTAGTGGAAGGTCAACAAAGCTTAAGTTTTTACAATAAAAAAGAGGATCAAAATTTTGTTAGCTATGCCAAAGATAGTTACCTGCAGTATAAAAATATTCGAAAAGATTCCAGCGTATATTTAAATCATTCTTCTGGACTCATTCAATGGAATAATCAGCAAATTTTAGTTTTGCAAGATAGGGTTGACTTATGCCAATTGAGTCTTAGTTCCAAAATTGATATAGCCATTTTAGCGGCTAACTTTCATTGTGCCGAACCCAATTTACTCAAAGATCAGGATATTGGAATCTTTTATTTACATCCTGGATTAAATCGTAAAGCTCGTCTTTATTGGCAAAAAAAATTGTCAGAAAAGGGCGCTGTAATTGCTGGTATTGGAACATCGGAAGCTTACCATCTTGATTTCAAATACTAATCGTATGAATCCATTTTTCTATTTTAAACAAGCAGAACGACAGGGCATTCTATTTTTATTAATACTAATTGCTGCTGCTTTTATTTTCCCTAAA
>CAXIDD010000744.1:0-2596 GCA_964021975.1 uncultured Saprospirales bacterium
CCGTCCGCCAGAATATGACGAAGATGAGCCGAGAAGGGTAGCGGAAGCCATTGATCTAATGGGCGTCAAGCACGCTGTAATCACCTCAGTGAACCGAGATGAGCGTAAAGATCGTGGTGCCGAAATTTGGTATCAAACCGTAGCTCAAGTCAAAGAAAGAACCCCACATGTAACCATTGAGACTTTGATCCCAGATGTGAAAGCAACTTGGGGAGCCCTGGAACGCATGATTAGTGCTGGCCAAGAAGTCGTTTCTCACAACATGGAGACGGTTGCCAGTTTATATCGTAAAGTAAGGCCACAAGCGAAATACCAACGTAGTTTGGACCAAATCCAACGCACCAAAGACTTTGGTAAACGCACTAAATCGGGTATTATGGTAGGACTTGGAGAAACCAAAGAAGAAGTTCTCCAAATCATGGATGACTTGGTAGAGCACGGCTGTGATGTCTTAACCATCGGCCAGTATTTACAACCTACAAAAATGCACCTTGAAGTTGCCGAATTCGTCCATCCGGATGTGTTTAAGATGTACGAAGAAGCCGGATTGGAAAGAGGCTTTGACTTTGTGGAAAGTGGTCCCTTGGTGCGGTCTTCTTATCATGCGGAGCGGCATTTGTAAAGAGACGGATTCAAATATACACCGCGTTTAAAAAAAAGGTGACATACTTCTTTGATGAAGTCATGCCACCTTTTTTGGTAGTGCATCAAATGTAAGACTTGGTCCAAAAAAATAACAAACTATTGCGCTTAATTCCTTACGCTGACCCTGATCCTAATGGGAATCTGCGTGCTGGTCTTTCCGCAGACTTGCGGAATTGAGGTGCGGGCAGGCAAAAGCCTTACATTTTTAGTACGACCATTTTTTCAGGCCAACGGAATCCACTTTGGGCCAATTGTTATTGTGGTTTAGTGAATAGAATGATTAGCTTATTGTTTATGTCATAAAAACTTAAATTCACTGCGTCAACTTGAAAAGACTTGGTATCAAGAATTATTTCGGAGAATGCTGTTCCCCACTTGTCTTCTTCTCGTTTAGTACCTCCATAGAACTCAAACTCGATTTGATTCTCCATCATTAGTTTAAAATCAAAGCCCATACCATTCTTAAAGGTCTTGCCTTCAATCTCTCCACTATCTCCCTCTGGTATCGTTATACTTATGTATTTTAAAATAGTTCCTTGCTGAAAAATAGGTATGGTTTGAAGTGTATCATTAATAACTATATTAGTTGCATTCCATTCCCCTACCCAAGAGAATTGCTCGGCCTGCCTTTCTTCTTTTTCACAAGCTATTAAGCAAAAGACGGCGATGAGTGTTAAAACCAGATTCTTCATGTGTAGTCACTTTGGGGATTTATTTTAAGATAAAACTTTTAGTCCTAACAGCCTTGTGAGTATTAAAATAAAAACGCCTTACATTTTCTGATCAGAAAATGTAAGGCGTTTTTATTATTAAGTAGTAATTCTAATGGTAGCCCCTATGTAACGTCGAATGAATTCGCCGGAACTTTTCACTACTGTGAATTGCTTATCCCAAAAACGAAATCAACACGCCCGCCGCAACGGCCGAGCCAATCACACCAGAAATATTACTAGACATGGCGTATTGCAACAAGTGATTGCGTGGGTCGTATTTCAATGCGATATCGTTGGCCACCCGTGCTGCCATTGGTACAGCGCTCAGTCCCGTAGCACCGATGAGTGGATTGATTTTCTTTTTAGAAAACAAATTCACAATCTTCACGGCAAAGATCCCTCCGGCAATGGAGATGGCAAATGCTACAAAACCTCCGAGTACAATCAGTAAAGTTTCGGAATTTAAAAAGGTAGCGGCAGTCATCGTCGCACCGACGGTCAGTCCTAAGAAAATGGTGGCTACATTCAAGATGGTATCCGAAGCTGCTTTGTGTAAGCGGTTGGTATCCGAACCAATTTCTTTGACTAAATTACCGAATAACAGCATCCCCAATAAAGGTGCGGAAGAAGGTACTAAAACGGAAACCATCAGTCCCAAAATAATGGGGAATAAGATTTTGACCATTTTCATATTCTTGATTTTGACCTTGCTAGGAAAAGCTTTTTCCTGGTCTTTCATATTGATCTTCAATTCCTTTTCGGAAACCAATAAACGAACCACCAAAGGAATAATCACCGGTACCAAAGCCATGTAAGAATAAGCCGCAATCGCAATGGGACCTAACAGTTCTGGCGCTAAAATAATGGAAGTATAGATCGCCGTCGGGCCATCTGCGCCACCAATAATACCTAAGGAAGCTGCTTCTTTTAAGGTGAAACCTAAAAGAACCGCCGAAATCATGACGGTGAAAATACCAATCTGTGCTGCCGCACCGAAAAAGGCGAGCCGCAAGTTACGCAACATCGGACCAAAGTCGGTCAATGCACCAACACCCATAAATATTAAAGGTGGCAACAAACTGGTTTTGATTAAGCTATAATAGAGCATGTTCATGATGCCATGATTTTTGGCAATCTCCAACATGGTCATGTGTTCTATATCTGGATTCATTGCGGCTGAAACCACTGCCATATTCCCGTCGGGGATGTTGGCAAGTAGTACACCAAAAGCAATGGGG
>CAXIDD010000745.1:0-2594 GCA_964021975.1 uncultured Saprospirales bacterium
AATCGCCGATTCAATTTGGTCCGCATTTCCTATTTGCCCAAGTAGACTTTGATCTACTTTTTGAATATGTTTTAATTTGGCTGCTTGAATAGCAGGGCTTTCTTGAGGGAGAATATTAGCCAAAGGAATATCCTTTGCTTGTAAAATAGAGGCTTGATAACTGGCGGGTAAAAAGCCATTTTTAAAATTATCTAAGCCTCCGGGTGGTGTTAAACCGCCATCTAAAACTACATAAGAAGGTAGATTCTCATTCTCAGTCCCCAATCCGTATGTGACCCAGGATCCCATGCTTGGACGTCCTTGTAACCCATGTCCAGTATGTAAGAAATAATTGGCATTGGTATGCTCCGGAAAATCTGAAACCATAGAATTAATCATAGCGATATCATCCGCACAGGACGATAAATGAGGAAACAAATCACTCATCCACATCCCAGAATCACCATATTGTTTAAAATCCCAGGGGCTTTTCAAGATCTTCCCAATATCATTAAATTGGGTAGCATCCACCTGGAATTTGTCATATGGATTTTGGCCATTTTCTTTTGCTAAACGAGGTTTAGGATCAAAGGAGTCTACTTGTGATATGCCTCCATCCATATATAGAAAAATGATACTTTTTGCCTTTGGAATAAAATGAGGAACCTGATTATTGAGTCCATTAGAAATGGACCCCGATTGGCTACCTACTAGGTTACAACTACCCATGAGCCCCATTAAGGCCAATCCACCAAACCCATTTTTGCTTAATATTAGCATCTCCCTTCTACTTAAGCCTTTTCGCTTTCTTGGATGTCTTTTCATTTAGGTAACTTAAAATAGGTGAATAAACTCTTTTAGATTAAAAATCGTATGACAATAATCTGTCCAAACCTGATGCTCACTGACCGCTGGATCAGGGTTCGTAGCATACTTTTTTTCTATATCTTGGAGAAAGGCTATTGCATCCTCCACTTCTTTTGGTGTCGCATTTCTAGCAAAAGCCTTTAGGTAAATCTTTTGTATCCTTTCCTTCGAACTTAGATTTGAATAAGAGAGGATTTGACTAGCCCATTTACTGGCTTGGTCATGAACGAATGGATCGTTCATTAGCGTAAGAGATTGGGCTGGAACATTGGTGGTATTGCGTTTGCCAAAGGTAGAGAAGGGCACTGGCGTATCGAAAACCGACATCATGGGCGAAATGAAATTCCGACGAATAGCTAGATAGATACTCCGGCGGCCATTACCATCTAAGGGCCCAGATTGTCTGGGCCGACCTCTTCCCGTCATGAATTCAGTCAGATGAATGGGGACGGGTACACCATACATCGTGGTATCTAGTTCGCCGGAAGTAGCCAACATGGCATCTCGGATAGCTTCGGCTTCTAAACGACGGATTGGAAAATGGTGTAAGTAGTCATTATTAGGGTCCTTTAATTGATTCTTGGATAGTGTAGTGCTTCCTTGCTGGAAACTTTTGCTTAATACAATTTGCCGGATGACATTTTTTACGGACCAACTTTCTTCCATAAAATATAGGCTAAGATAGTCCAATAGCTCTGGATGGGTCGGTAATTTTCCTTGTAAGCCAAAATTATCCACCGATTCTACGATGCCTTTTCCAAATAAATGGTGCCAGATCCTATTGACCATCACTCTGCTACTTAAAGGATTGTCCCGATGAACAACTGCTTCTGCCCAAGCCAATCGGCCACTTCCTTTCTGAGGGAAAGCGGCATCTTCTGTATTTAATGCCGTCAGGAAAGCTCTAGGTACTTTTTCTTTACTCAATTGGTCTTTATTTCCACGAATAAAAACAGGACTGAAAACGGCATCTCCTTCTGCCACGCCAATAATATGAGCTGGATCGTGTAGCTGCCTCGAGAGACTATCAAATGTTGCTATTAAATGGAGTACCTTTGGAGAGGTCTTTGGATGATTAACCAAGCTTGACGGAGTTGAATTCAATCTAGGAGCTACAAACAGACTATCATAAGCGTAGGCATATTGAATATCTACATAATTTTCAGGGTCGATACGGTACTGGTGCTGGGTGTAATGTCCCGGTAAGAAGGCAAGGTAGGCTTTGTGGCCTTTCACCATGGATAAATTGAAGGTGTAGGTTTGCCATTCTTGATTATCTACTATTTTTTCAAATCCTCCCCACAGTGGGTTTTGGATCAATTGGAAGTTGTCGACTACGATTCGAATCAAGCCCCCGTTCCCTCGGGCTTTAACGCTTAGGGAATCTTTTTCGATGGTAAAATAAGGCGAATGTAATACGCCCTGAACGCCAGTTCCGTATCGACGACTGGAGGCATGCGGGGCTTCTAAATCAATCAAATCTCCATTGGTATTAAAATAAGGAGCACCGATTAAAGGGCCATCTCCGAAAGCCCATCCATTGGTGTACCAGCCTTCCCAATTGCCTTTTCGGAAATCTCCTATTTGAATGGAAGTTGAAACAATATCCTTATTTGAGGTTTCTTGTAAAGATTGAATAAAAGCCTTTTGGGCTCGAGTCTCATCGAGACTTTGTGTAGTCAAGGTTGCACCAATTTCGTGTCGGACCTCTTTTCGAAGGGAATCTAATTTTTGGAGTAAAGCCTGAT
>CAXIDD010000746.1:0-2589 GCA_964021975.1 uncultured Saprospirales bacterium
AATCAATCAAAAATAAATATCCTGCGCCAAACGAAACGTATTGGCATGTGCTTCCACAATATGTGCAATGCGCTCCGAATATCCTCCACCCATGGAAATGGCCACTGGGACCTGATCTTTCTTACACTGCTCCAATACCATGCGATCTCTTGTTTTACAGCCGTCAAGACTAAGGCCCAATCGCCCCAGTTTATCGGTAGCTAGCACATCTACACCAGAAAGATAAAAGACCATCTCAGGTTGTACTTGTTCAAACAACTGTGGTAAAGTATTCTGAAGTACCTTCAGATAGGCTTGGTCTTGGGTTTTATCTGGTAGGCCAATGTCCAAATCAGAAGCTTCCTTGCGTTGAGGATAATTTTTAGCACCATGCATACTAAAAGTGAAGACTTTTGGTTCGTTTTGGAAAATGTGCGCCGTCCCATTGCCTTGGTGTACATCCAAATCAATGACCAATATTCTTTGAAAATTGTGCTGATGTATCAATTCGGTGGCAGCTATGGCAATGTCATTAAAGACACAAAATCCTTCTCCATGATTTGCATAAGCGTGATGGGTACCACCAGCTATATTTAAGGCTACGCCATGTTGCTGGGCAAAATATGCACACTGTAGCGTTCCATTGGCAATGTGCCGGCCACGCCACACTAGATCAGGCCGCATCGGAAAGCCAATCACTCGAACTTCTTTTCTGGAAAGTTCCTGGTTTTTTAGTTTTTGCCAATACTGGACATCATGTGTCCGTAGAATTTCAGCTTCAGTCAATGGATTTGGGTGGAAAAAATTAGCTTCTGAAACGGTACCTTCATACAGCAACTGTTCTGGCACCAATTCGTACTTGATCATTGGGAAGCGATGCTTCTCAGGGAGTTGATATTTATAAATTGGTGAAAAAGCAATTTTTAACATAAAGAAAGTCTACTCTTATTTAATGCTACAAAAAAACGTAACGGCGCATTTATTCGCCAAAATTCAAATAGCTTCTTAGAACTTCTTACTTATTGGCGGATTAATTCACTCATGGAAAACAATTGATAAAGAAGACTGTTGTGGAATTATTTAACTATTAATCCGGTTTGATAAGAAACTGTTCAGATTACTACACAAAAATAAAATAGAAAGCTGTATTTTTGCAGCCAATTTGAATTCATATAAAATATCAAAGATGCAACTGAGCGAACAGGAAATCGTCAGAAGAGAGAATTTAGACAAAATCAGAGAGTTGGGAATTGATCCATTCCCGGCTGCTGCTTATCCCGTCAATGTACACGCCGCTGAAATTAAGGCCAACTTCAACAAAGATGAAGAAAAACCTAACTATCAGGAGGTGAGTCTAGCTGGTAGACTAATGATGAAACGGGTAATGGGAAAAGCCTCTTTTGCCGAATTGCAAGACAGCTCGGGTCGTATCCAGATTTACCTTTCCAGAGATGAAATTTGTCCTGGGGAGAATAAAGATTTGTACAATAAGGCTTTTAAGAAATTATTGGATATCGGCGACTTTATTGGTGTAAAAGGATATGCTTTTACAACTAGAGTAGGGGAGACTACCGTTCATGTCACAGAGCTAACCATTCTAGGGAAGTCTTTGCGCCCACTGCCAATCGTAAAAACTAAGGTAAACGAAGAAACAGGAGAAACGGAAGTCTATGATGCCTTCAATGATCCTGAATTACGCTATCGTCAGCGCTACGTAGACTTGACGGTTAACAGTGAGATCAAAGAGGTCTTTGTCAAAAGAAGTAAAATCATCTCTGCGATGCGTCGTTACTTTGATGACCAAGGTTGGCTAGAAGTAGAGACACCCGTTTTGCAGCCGATCCACGGTGGTGCTGCTGCTCGGCCTTTTGCTACCCATCACAATACCTTGGACATGCCGCTTTTCATGCGGATTGCCAATGAATTATACTTGAAGCGTCTGATTGTAGGTGGCTTCGATGGTGTTTATGAGATCGGCAAAATGTTTCGTAACGAAGGCATGGATCGTACCCATAACCCTGAGTTTACCGTCATGGAACTTTATGTAGCCTACAAGGATTACAATTGGATGATGGAAATGGTGGAGCAATGCCTGGAATACATTACCAAGGAAGTCAATAATGGCGAAACAAAAGTTCCTTTCGGAGACAATGAATTGGACTTCAAAGGACCTTACCGCCGCTTGACTATGTATGATTCTATCAAAGAGTATACGGGGATAGATATTTCAGAAATGGATGAAACAGCCCTTCGTAAAGTTTGTAAAGAATTACACATTGAGATCGATGAATCGATGGGACGTGGTAAATTGATTGATGAAATTTTTGGAGAGAAAGTGGAGGCTAATTTAATTCAGCCCACCTATATCACCGACTATCCAATCGAGATGACGCCTTTGGCTAAAAAACACCGCAGTGTAGATGGCGTGGTGGAGCGTTTTGAGCTATTCGTGAATGGTAAAGAGATTGCCAATGCGTACTCAGAGTTGAATGATCCGATTGATCAACGCCAGCGTTTTGAAGAGCAGCTAGAATTGGCGCAACGGGGCGATGATGAAGCCATGGTCCTCGATGAAGACTTCTTGAGATCTCTTGAGTTTGGAATGCCACC
>CAXIDD010000747.1:0-2577 GCA_964021975.1 uncultured Saprospirales bacterium
CCATTGTAAATTCATGAGATGCTCAAAACTTATTTGCCAGGAAAGCTCTCGGATAAAATCACTTTTTTCAAGTAAAGGCGCGTAGGTAATTCGAGGTTCTACTCGGCGAAAGGAATTCCTACGGTTAAAACCTACTTCGGGGTCGTAATTAGTGCCAAACTCTCGGTAAGAAACAGCACCGGACCAAGGTTGATTGGGGAAGTTGATACGTAGTCCTCGGGTAGATCGATCCCAGAAACCGGAGTCATCTCCCGTCAGGAAAGGAGAATTATGAAAAACTAGAAAGGCCTGGAATTGTAGGTTGTATTTATTTAAAAAAGTAGAGGTGTTTAGGGTTAAATCCGCTCCAAAAGTATGCCGGTCCTGTAAGGGCTCATCTAGCAGTTCTCCATCCTTGGTATGCCGGCGGGTGTACACCAGGCCAAAGCTGCTTTCTTTAAAGAAATTACGCTTGAGTCTAATGGCAGTGAAATCTTCTGGTTGATTATCTCCAGAACCTTTCGTCCGAACTTGTTGGGCAGCTAATTCGTATTTTCCTACCCGACCAATTACCCTTCCTCCATAGTTAATAGGAACAGGGTTTCCTCCTTCCAAACCAATCCGCCGACTGAAATAAGGCGTTATGCCACTACTGGGTGCAAATTGGTATATATTGGCACCTTCCAGGAAAAAGTCCCTCCGCTCTGGAAAGAATAAGGGAAAACGCGTTAGGTTTACTTGCCGGGTATCCACTTCTGTTTCGGCAAAATCCGTATTTAAAGTAAAAGATGCTCGGAGGCCGGAAGTCAAATTATAGTTTAAATCTAATCCCGCATCAAAGTTGGAATTAGTGGTATATTCTTCGAAATTATTTTCTTGTTCACGACTATATTCTGCTTTAGCATAAGGTACTGCTTCTAGCCCCAAGCCTTGTGATATTTCGGTCAAGCCTTTTAAAAGTCCGGCATTTTGAGGCCGATCCAAACCTTGATTACGCCTAAATCCTGTCCATAATAATTCCTCATTTTTCCTGCGTACGGTACGTTGGAAGTTAATGCCCCAGGTATCTTTATTAGGATCAAAATTTAGTGTTCTGAAGGGAATGCGCACTTCCGCAGACCATCCCTCCGGACCAATCTGCGTCCATGGCCTCCAGATGCCATCCCAATTCTTATTGATATTTGAACCCTGGCCAACGCTAAGTAGCCCATCGCCCATCAAACCACTGGGATTGATTTCAAACACATAAGCATTGCGGCCATCCAGGTAGGTGTCTAAGATCCACATAAATCGATCATCGGTACTCAAAGAGGCATCCCTTCTTTTTTGAAAGGATTTTATGCCTGACGGGTCAGAATCGTAAAGCATAACGCCTATGTATAAATTCTGCTCGTCGAAGGCAATTTTGACTACGGTTCGCTCACTTGGTGATCCACCTTCCTGTGGTTCTTGCATCGTAAAATCGGTAGCTTCCGGTACCTTTTGCCAAAAGCCCTCATTTAAATGTCCGTCCAATACAATTTCTTGTGTAGCAATCTTATGTGCCCAAACCGTCTTTTTATCATTCGTGTCTTGTCCGAATATCGGTGCCGTTATGGATAATAATAGGAGTAGGAAAAGGTGGATCAGTCGTTTTTTCATATTAATTTGTGTAGCCTGCCTATCGAAGTAGGAACAATTAATTTAATCTGCACGAAAAGTATCTTTACACAAATACGAGATAAATAAAAATCTCCAGCTAAAGCTGCTTTTATACAGAAGAAGCACTTAAGCTACAAAATTATTTTTAGTATAATAAAACCTAGATAGGGAGACGGTAAGCTGATATCGGTTGGCTATTGAGACTTCTAAAAAAAAATCTATTTTTTATCAGTACAAAACTACCTGTTAGGACTTTACCAATAAAACCAACTAATTATTCCAACAATTCTACTCTATTTTAATCATCGCTAGGAGCTCCCCAGAAGACACAATTGTGATCTTCATGATGATCGTTAAGCTTTTTTAAACACTATTAAAAGAATTTCCATGTTAAACAAATTCAAATTGTTGGCCCTCTTTGCTATGCTTGTTTGTCTCTTCCAATCTTGTACAGAAGACAATGAAATTATAAGCTCCGATTTTCGGATTACAGATGAAAATGAAGTTAATGCTCGGCGAGGTGGAGATCGACCTTCCGGACAAGATTTAGCTAGACTTGAACACACGGTGAGTAGCCGTTGGATTAACCTCTTTTTGGAATTAGAACGCTACGCTGCAGGAATGAGACCAAATGCTTCTGCCCGAGCAATGGCTTATATCGCACTTGCTGCCTATGAAACTGGTGTGCCTGGAATGCCAGACTTTGAATCCAATAGTGGTAGAATCCCTGATTTTCGAATTAGTAATGAGGCTTTGGTACAAAACATTGACTGGGAAATGGCATTGAATGCGTGTTATGCCGATGTCTTAAATCACTTTCTATTGAATGTGCCAGAGCAGTATAAAGGTAAAATTACGGATTTAGAAGCCGATTTGGATGCCGACTTACGGAGTGCCTCCGAATCATCTAATCTCGATGATTCTAATGCCTGGGGAAGCGCCGGGGCTGCCCAAGTC
>CAXIDD010000748.1:0-2572 GCA_964021975.1 uncultured Saprospirales bacterium
TAGTAAGCTAACAAACAATTTACACCTTGATCCGTTGAAGAAAAAATAGATCGTAATGACAAACAAAAAAGAAAGTTTAAAACTTATTAAACCCGAAAATTTAACGAATGTAAAAAACCTTTCTACAAAAAAACTAACGGTACTTACTTGTTACCAAACAAGTGGCAATAATTTTTTCTTACTAGAATTAATTTTAAAAAGTGCGGCCAAGAAGTTCAGTAATCAAATCAATTTCTTTTTCTGCCCGGTAAAACAAGCCGAGCAATTAAGCCCTTTAGAAATAGCTGTTGATAAATTCCCAGTAACCCTTATCTTGAAAGATGAACAAGTTAAAGATTACTTCGGGGGTATCTTACCTAAACATAAGATTATAGATAAAATAGAAACTCAGCTAAAAAAATCAGCTTAAGAAGTCATTTTATTTAGGTTTAGCCCAATCTGGTAAAGGGTTGTTATCCGAGGCTGCTTCCCATATAATGTTGGTGATCCACCAACGGCCTTTTTCTCGTGCTAATTGAATACAATTGATACCTTGCCTAGCGATTGGCCCATCTTCCTTTAGTCGATATTGATAAGAAGTAAAAACTTGAGCAACACCTCCAAAAACTTGTGTTTTACGCGCAATCTCTTCTTCGAAGAATCCATTTTCTTCAAAGAATTTCCCGTTTCTCTCAATATATTGTGCGGGTTTAAAATAGGCGAAAGTTCTTTCCCCTTCTGCTGATATTTGGGTAGCCCCCATTGTCCCTTCTTCATGAAACAGGCGATTAAATTTATCCCAATCACGCGCGCCGGCTGGACCCGATATGGTTGCATACAGGTCTTTTATCAAAGGATCAATTTCACTGTAACGTTGATTGGTTTGTCCAACTAAATCTCCAAGTACTAAACAAACGCAAAAAATTAGTAAGGATATTCTCATAGCTATACTATTAATAAAATAATTGGGGCAAATTCCCCCAATGTTTTACAAAGTCTTCTTGACAAACTTTCTCCAAGTAATTTAATAAAAAGTCCACATTTTGACTACTAAAACACATCGGAGGTTTGATTTTAATCACATTGTGCTGAGGTCCATCTGTACTCAACAAAATACCATAAGTCCGCATTCGATTGGCAATATAGCTGGCTACCTCTGGTAAGGGCTGCCGTGTTTCTAAGTCTCGAACCAACTCAAATCCTAAAAACAAACCATGTCCACGTACATCACCAATTACTGGATGTTTTTCCTTTAAGGCAATTAAACCTTCTTTTAATTGTTGCCCGACTTTTAGCGCATTCTGTTGCAATTGTTCTGTTTCAATTATCTCTAAAACCGTTTTACCAATTGTACTGGATACTGGATTCCCTCCGAATGTACTAAAAAATTCCATGCCATTGGCAAAAGCATCTGCTACTTCTTGGGTACAAATCACTGCTCCCATCGGGTGTCCGTTTCCAATAGGTTTCCCTAAAGTGACAATATCTGGTACGATCTCTTGCAACTCAAAGCCCCAAAAGTGAGCTCCTACCCTTCCAAAACCCACTTGGACTTCGTCCGCAATACATAAACCACCAACAGCTCTAACCTTTTCATAAACTGCTGCTAAATAACCATCAGGCAGAACGATTTGTCCACCGCAACTCAAAATACTTTCTCCAATAAATCCACCTACTTTAGTTCCACTCTTTTCAATTTTACTGATTGCTTGGTCTACATAATTGGCGTATAGTTGGCCTGCGGTCTTAGGATCTCGATGTGGCCCACGGAAAGTATCTGGCATAGGCAGTACCTGGGTATGGGTAGGGGCACCACGACCACCTTTCCCATCAAACTTATAACTACTTACATCAATGGTCCGACCAGTATTTCCATGATATCCCACCTCAATAGCGATCATTTCTCTACTTCCTCTGATTGCTTCTACCATACGTAAGGCCAATTCATTGGCTTCACTCCCAGAATTAACGAAATGTACAACACAAAGCTCCGGTGGGAAGGTAGCCTTTAATGCTTCTGCATATTCAACTACCTTAGGATGTAAATACCTTGTATTGGTATTCAACAACCCCATTTGATACTGTCCAGCAGCTACTACCTTAGAATGTTCATGCCCGACGTGCGCCACATTATTCACACAATCTAAATACCGTCGGCCATCATCTGCATAAAGGTAGGCACCATAGCCCCTGACAATGGTTAGAGGCTTTTGATAAGAGATGCTTAAGCTTTTGCCCAATACCTCTTTCCTTTTTGCCAGCAAACCTACTTGATCAATTGTTTTAATTGGAATGGGTATTTCCTGTAAATCTGGTACAATTAGCTTGGGATCTGGACACAAACTCTTCCAAATTTCAATCTCATGAGGAAAAGCTACTCCAGGGAAATCTCCTTCTTTACCCAATAAATCCAGTAATATTTGAAAATGCAGGTGCGGTGGCCAATTCCCATTCTCGGGTGCTGCCCCGATCTCCGCAATTTTCTGACCAGCAGCAAACTCTTGACCAATCTCCAAATTTGAAATAGAATCTTTGCTCAAGTGACCATATAAGGTATAAAAGCTAAAGTCATCACTAATAGGATGCTCTAAAA
>CAXIDD010000749.1:0-2565 GCA_964021975.1 uncultured Saprospirales bacterium
TGGGACGAGTATTCCTGAAAAGAAAGTCTTTATTGATTTAGATGAAGATGATTTGAATTATAGCACTTACATCAAAAAAGGGAGTGAGCTGAAGCTAGTAGGCACCCGCAACAATGCAACGGATACTGATGCCAACTTTGCTTTTGATTGCTACGAATGTAAGATTAGATTGAAAAATTAAATACTACCCTAAAAGAAACAAAGAAGCCTCCCCGTTTCATGCGCTCCGGGAAGGCTTCTTTTTATTACTAGACCTATTTAAATTTTAGGCACTAACCGCTGCTACGGCCTCGTCAATTCTTTCCTGTGGCATTTCACTGGGACAAACATATCCAGTCAATGGAATACCTGATTTCTCAATTGCATTCCAGCCTTTGTCAATATCAATGAGCTTTTGAAATCCACGTGCCCGTAGAATAGAACTAAAGATCATAGAGCGGTAACCACCTTTACAATGAATGAAGTAAGACTCCTGAGGATCTAAGGCCTCCATATTTTGGTTGATGTAATCTAGTGGCGTATTCTGAGCAGTCTCTATGTGTTGTGATAAAAACTCCGTTGGCTTCCTAACATCCAAGATATTTAAGTGTTTCTGCTCCTTTATATTTTGCTCAAATTGAGCTACGGAAATAGACTTAATCTTGTCCAACTCATGACCAGCATTTTGCCATGTTTTCACACCGCCTTTTAGATACCCTAAGGTACGATCGAATCCAACTCTAGAGAGTCTAGTAACGACTTCTTCTTCTCGACCTTCGTCGGCAAGAAAAACTATAGCTTGCTGTAGATCAGGGATCAAGGCACCTGCCCACGGTGCAAAACTTCCATCAATGCCAATAAAGATAGATCCTGGAATAAAGCCATCTTTAAAGGTCTGTTGATGGCGCGTGTCTAAGATCAGCGCGCCTTCCTGCTCGACAATAGTTTGAAATTGAGTTACGCTCAAAGGAACAGCGCCTTTTTCTAAGACCGTTTCAAAGTTATCATACCCCATTTTATTTAAGCGAGCGTTCGCCGCAAAATAATTAGGCGGTGGTAGCAATCCTGCGGTTACTTCTTGGATAAATTCTTCGCGCGTCATATCAGCTCTTAAAGCATAATTTGTCGCTTTTTGATTACCCAATGAATCCCAGGTTTCGCTACTCATGTTTTTACCACAGGCAGATCCCGCTCCGTGTGCAGGATAAACGATTACTTCATCAGGAAGTGGCATGATTTTGTTACGTAAGCTATCAAAAAGCCAGCCTGCTAAATCTTCTTTGGTTATACTCCCTGATTTTTGTGCTAAATCCGGTCTTCCTACGTCTCCAATAAATAAGGTATCTCCGGTAAAAATAGCTTTCTCTTTCCCATTTTCATCCAATAATAAATAAGTGGTTGATTCCGGTGTATGTCCTGGCGTGTGCAAGACTTTGAAACTTAGTTCACCGAGTTGAAGGATCTGTCCATCCTTGGCTTCCATTTTTTCAAAGGCCGTCTTCGCATTAGGTCCGTAGACGATAGTAGCGCCTGTAGCTTTAGCTAAATCTAAATGTCCAGAAACGAAGTCAGCGTGAAAATGCGTTTCAAAGATGTACTTTAAGGTGGCATTTTCTGCTTTTAACTTGTCTAAATATGGTTGTGTTTCACGCAATGGGTCAATAATCACTGCTTGTCCATTACTTTCGATGTAGTAAGCTGCCTCAGCTAAACAGCCTGTATAGATTTGTTCAATTTTCATTTATTGCTTTTTAAGTTGAATTATGCTCACAAAGATAAAGCGACCCAGGGGCCGCTTTCAGTGATTTTGATCACAAGATTTTGTAAGCTAAAGACTCAGGTCAACTAAAGCTCATTTTTAGCATCCCGCACACCTTCCCAGCCACCGCCGTTGTGTACATCTTCTAGACCTTTAGATTGCAGTACCTTGGTAGCCACTCCAGAACGCCCTCCAGATCTACAAAAAAGGATGAGTGGTTTACTCATAGATTCAAAGCGTTCTAATTCTGCGGCAACATTTCCTAGTGGAATATTTAAGGATCCTTCTACATGTCCGGCTTCGTATTCAAACGGCTCTCTGACATCTACGAGCGTAGCAGATTCTTGGCTAAGTAATTCTTTCAAATTCATATCTTGATTATTTGTGAATGTATTTATTGAAATTGTTTAAAAAGCGGGCTTAACGATGGCTTGAGGGAATTCTACTGATAGCGCGTTTAAGCCCCCCTCTAGATTATACACCTCATGGAAACCTCCATTTTTCATAAACATAGCCGTACGGACACTCCGTCGACTGCTTCGACAGAAAACAAAAACGGGTTTTGTTTGATCAAGGCCATCAAAGATTCCCCAGTAATCTGCTCCCAAAAAATCCATATTGATGGCATTTGGCAAAGTACCATGATCGAATTCTTCTGGCGTACGGACATCAATTAAGATGGCATCCGCTTTGGACTGAATGGTTTTGAGAAATTCGGCCGGAGCTAAATTTTTTAATTGTCGTTTTAAAATATCCCAGCGCTTGATGTTACAACTATTGTCATTTTCCATAGGAGCGGTACTTACTGGTGTAGCTCGATTTGTAAT
>CAXIDD010000750.1:0-2559 GCA_964021975.1 uncultured Saprospirales bacterium
CCCGCCTTCATGTCTGGCCGTATCTCTGATATTGCCAAGGACCCTAAAAATTTGAGTACCTGGTATGTAGCAGCAGCTTCGGGAAACCTTTGGAAAACAACCAATAATGGTACAACCTGGAAGCCCATCTTTGATGATTATGGATCTTTTTCTTTAGGCTGTATTACCATCGATCCAAAAAACTCTAATATTTTATGGCTGGGTACGGGCGAGAATCAAAGCCAGCGATCTGTCTCCTGGGGAGATGGCATCTATAAAAGCCTGGATGCTGGAAAGACTTGGAAAAATATGGGACTCAAAACTTCTGAGCATTTATCCAAAATTTTAGTCCATCCTCAAAACTCTAATGTTGTCTACGTTGCCGCACAGGGCCCTTTATGGGCCGAAGGTGGTCAGCGTGGCGTTTTTAAAACAACAGATGGCGGACAAACCTGGACGTGTATTCTGAAGGTTAGCAAAAATACAGGTGTATCTGACCTCGTTTTTGACCCAATAAATCCAGAAATTATTTATGCAGCAAGTTATCAAAGACGTAGACACGTAGGTATACTTGTGGCAGGAGGACCAGAATCTAGAATCTATAAAACCAATAACGGTGGTGCAAATTGGGAAAAATTAAGTAATGGCCTCCCAAGTGGTGATTTAGGACGAATTGCCCTAGCCGTATCCCCACAAAAGAATAATGTGGTTTACGCACTAATTGCGGGCTCCTCAAAAAGCAAAAGTGGGTTCTATCGGTCCAATGATTTTGGTGAAAGTTGGACCAAAAAAAATGACTATATCGTTGTCGATCCCCAGTATTATGGGAAGCTATTTGTTGATCCACATCGTTTTGACCATGTCTATGCGGTTGATGTCATGATCCATTACACCACCAATGGGGGGGGATCTTTCGAACGCTTGAATTCAAGGTTTAAACATGTAGATAATCATACCATTGTCTTTGATCCTCTTGATCCAGATTACTTGATGGTTGGATGTGATGGAGGTGTTTATGAAAGTTGGGACAAAGGCCAAAACTGGAAATATCATGCCAACCTACCCATTACGCAATTTTACCGAGTAGGTTTAGACAATGAATATCCAATTTATAATGTATTTGGTGGGACCCAGGATAATTCTACCATCTTTGGCCCTAGTCGTACTCTGGATCGACACGGGGTGAGAAATTCAGATTGGAAGTTGGCGCTCGGAGGGGATGGATTCCAAGCTAGAGTGGACCCAGAAAATGCTAATATTATTTACTGCCAATTTCAGTATGCCGGTCTCAATCGTTATGATAAAAGAACCGGTCAACGCTTAGAAATTCAACCTCAGGCTGGCCCTGATGAAGCAGCCCTTCGTTGGCATTGGGATGCCCCGCTGCTGATTAGTCCACACGATTCCAAGCGGGTGTATTATGCTGCTCAAAAAGTGTTCCGAAGTGATGACCGTGGAGACAGCTGGAATTCCATAAGTCAGGATTTAAGCAGGGGAGAAGACCGGAATCAGAGAGCGGTAATGGGAAAAGTATGGCCACCTGAGGCCGTTTGGAAGAATGTGTATACTTCTCCCTATGGAACCATTGTTAGTCTTGCTGAATCTCCAGTGAAAGAAGGCTTATTAATCGCTGGGACGGACGATGGACTTATACAAATATCAGAAGATGGTGGCGTGAATTGGCGCAGCTCAAGTTCGGCTAAACTAGCCCCAGAACGCACTTACGTGGCCGATGTTATGGCTTCTCAACATGATCCACAAACCTTCTATGCAGTACTTAATAATCATAAGGAGGGAGATTTTAAACCTTATGTGATAAAAACAACCGATACCGGAAAATCCTGGAAGCTTATTACCAAAGGTCTAGAAACACCAAATGCAGCCTGGTGTATCGTGGAGGACCATAAATCACCAGATTTACTATTTTTGGCTACTGAATATGGATTATTTGCCTCCCTAAATGCAGGTAATTCCTGGACTCAAATGAAGGGCAAATTACCGACCATTGCCTTTCGGGATTTGGAGATTCAAAAAAGAGAAAATGATTTAGTTGCTGCCTCTTTTGGTCGAGGTATGTATATTTTAGATGATTATGCCTGGATGCGTACTTTAAAGGATTTGGACAATGAAAAAGCCCAGATCTTTCCGATTAAAGATGCCCAACAGTATTTCCAACGAGGTGATCTAGGCTATGCTCGAAAAGGCTCTTTAGGTGCTAACTTTTATACCGCTGATAATCCACCCTTTGGCGCAGCAATCAATTTGTTTATCCCCCAAAGCTTACAAAGTTTAGATGTCCAAAGGAAAGGAAAAACCAACTCCGACGGTTACCCAACTGCTGAAACATTAGAAGCTGAAGACTTCTCCGTTGCTCCGAGTTATTGGCTCAAAATAATGGATGAGCAAGGAAGATTCGTCTCTATGGTTTCAGTCAAAAATAAAAAAGGATGGCAAAGAGTCTTTTGGGATTTCACAACTGAAGTTTACGCTAAAGATGGGAAGTACCAAAAAGAAATCAATGGGGTAGAGGATGGTAGTTATCAAGCTGTTTTAGGTAAAACAGAAAATGGGCAAGCCCAA
>CAXIDD010000751.1:0-2559 GCA_964021975.1 uncultured Saprospirales bacterium
TCCTTCAAGCTATTGGAATCAAAGGTACCAATGATGGGTTTACTGTATTGTAGTCTGCCCATCAATTTGCCATATTCCAGGTCACCATTTATACTAGTAATAACACCTGAATAGTCTGATTGACCCAAAGTCACTATAGGGGCATATCCAATGCCAGCTCCTACGGATAAACGGATAGAAGGGCCTTGGGCCTTAGCAGCTATAGAAGAGCTAAAAAATAGAACAGTAAGGGTTAAAAAACGAGCGGTTAAATTCAATTTTAAAGTAGTCATCGTTTAGATTATTTTAGTTTGTTAATATTCGATTGTTGACCCTTCAAAATTGTGGGGAAATCTTTATTTCTCCTTGTACTTATGTTGTAAGCTCTTGCACTTATGTTGAAAACAATTGATTGTCAGTTTTTTATGATAAACCAAACTATTGGTTTCGACCTAAAAAAAAAGTTAATCTAATTATACCTCTAATCAACCTACTCCACTCCTCCCAAAAATTATCTATTTTGAGCAGATCAAATAGCCAATACTTATGTCAACTGTTATTCATCTTCAACAAATAAAGTCTATTGTCAAAAAACTGGATGTCCTTGAAGCTATGAAAGAAGGCTTCATAGCTTATAGTCAAGGAAATGCGGTAGTGCCTCCAGTAGGCGAATTGATCTTTGAAGATCCTCCAGGCGATGTACACATCAAATATGGATATATCAAAAAGGAAAAATATTATGTCATCAAAATTGCCTCAGGCTTTTATGAAAATCCGAAGCTAGGAGTCGCATCCGGCCAAGGTTTAATGCTCTTGTTTAAACAACAAACGGGAGAGTTAGCAGCCGTTTTATTGGATGAAGGACATCTTACGGATATTCGAACAGCCGCAGCGGGTGCATTGGCCGTCAAATCTTTTGGGCCACAAAAAATAAACGCAGTGGGAATTATTGGCACCGGCATGCAAGCTAAATTACAGTTGCTGCAGATGCAAGAAAATAATCCTTGTAAGCAGGTTTGGTTATGGGGCAGGAATCAGGCACATGCAGCGCGTTTAAAAGCTGAATTAGCCGATGATTTTGAGGTGCACCTTGCAAGTAGTTGTGCAGAACTTGCCCAACATGCTAATGTAATCATTACCTGTACGCCAGCTGAAAAGCCACTCTTGAAGGTAGCCGAAATTCAGCCTGGAACCCTAATTGTAGCAGTCGGTTCTGATACGCAACATAAGCAGGAATTGGATAGTGAAATTTTACAAAAAGCAGATTTGGTGATCGCGGATAGTATTCCACAAAGTAGAAGTCGTGGCGAAATTTATCAGGCAGTTAAAGCAGGCGACATCCTTGAAAATAAAGTCATAGAACTGGGCAATGCCTTACAAAACGCTAAACTACAGGGCCTAAAAGATCAGCAAATAATTGTCGTAGATCTAACTGGTGTAGCGGTACAGGATATAAAAATCGCATCCGCTGTTTATTCCAATTTAATAACTCAATAACTCATCGTTTCAATAATTAAACCCGTGCTAAAATTCATCAGTAACAAAGGCGGTGCTCCTGCCGTTGACATCGAAAAGGCCATCTTGGATGGTTATGCTCCAGATGGCGGACTCTATGTACCAGAAAGATTGCCTACCATAAGCAAAAGTCAATTAGAATCGTGGCAATCATTGTCCTTCGAGCAACTAGCCTTCGAAATTACCTCGCTATTTATTGACCGAAGTATTGTTCCTGCCGATGACCTGAAATCCATTATTGCTAATGCCTACGGAAGCTTTGAAAAAACGGAGGTCATCCCGATTCCGAAATTAAAATCTCAGAAAGACACTTACATCATGGAGCTGTTTTATGGCCCTACCTTATCGTTTAAGGATATAGGTCTCGCTTTCTTAGTTAATTTGGTTGACTTCTTTTTAAAAAGAAAAAAAGAACGACGCTCTATTATCGTTGCCACTACGGGAGATACCGGTCCGGCCGCCGCCCATGCCATTGCGGGAAAATCTACTCTAGATGCCTGGGTTTTATATCCAAAAGGCCTAATCACCGATGCACAGGAACGACAAATGACTACTCTTCCTCAAAAAAATGTGCTTCCCGTCGGCGTATATGATTGCCCCGAAGGTGGGGATGACCTAGATGCGGTGATCCATAAACTCTATGCGAATCTTAGCTTTAAAGAAAAAGTGCAATTATCCAGTGTCAACTCCATCAACTGGGGTCGGATAATGATTCAGACCGTGCATTATTTTTATGGATATTTTCAAGTAGCGGAGACGATTGGCGAAGCCGTCAGCATGGTAGTTCCCTCTGGTGGATTTGGTAATTTATGTGCGGGTGGCTTAGCGCGAAGAATGGGCCTTCCAATTAAATATTTAGTAGTTGCTAATAATAAAAATGCTTGCTTAGATCGTATTTTCAAGCAAGGCCTTTTCGCTAAAGCGCCAATCTTTGAAACCATTTCTTCTGCCATTGATATTCTGATACCAATTAATTTTTGGCGCTATTTGTACTTTTGTGTAGACCATGATACCACCAAAATAGGTGAATGGGTAAATGAATTTGAGCAAAACGGGCAAGTTCAA
>CAXIDD010000752.1:0-2552 GCA_964021975.1 uncultured Saprospirales bacterium
GAGTTTTGAAGAGAACCTTTGACATTAGCGCTGGCAGTCGCTTAGACTTTGTTGGTGATCCCCTGGATACTCGTTTTGATGTAAGTGCCATCTACGCTACACAGACACCAACTTTCGAATTGATCCGCAATCGAATTACAGATGAAAATTCAGCGGAAGCATTAAGTGCCAAACAAAGAAAAGAAGTAGAGGTTATCCTCCGTATGCAGGGCGACTTAGATGAGCCAGTCCTTGATTTCGATATCCAAATACCTGAAAGTGGTAACATCACAAATGTAAGCCGCCAGGAGCTACAAAGGCTCAGAGAAAATCCCAGCGAATTAAATAAACAAGTCTTTAGTTTGCTTTTGCTCAATAGCTTCCTCTCCCAACAAAGTGGAGGTGGCAACTTAGCGGACGCAGGTACTTCAGTCTACCTTTCTAGTGTCAGTTCTTTATTAAGTAGACAACTGAATCGTTTGGCCGATAATTATATTAAAGGCATTGATGTGAATGTTGGAATCGACTCCTACCAATCTGACTATAATCTAGGGGCTAATGGAAATACCATCACGGAATTAAACCTTGGGGTAAGTAAAGGTCTGTTTAATGATAGACTGACCTTGAAAGTAGGTGGAAACGTCAACGTAAATAGCCAAAATGCGCTATTAGTTGAGGGAGCAAGCTTCTCTTCGATTGCTGGAGATTTTGTATTAGAATATAAATTAACTCCCGCCGGAAATTATAGACTTCGGGTCTTCAGAAGAGATAATTATGATGTACTGAATCAAGACAATACGCCTCAGACGGGTATCGGAATCAGCTTTAGAAAATCATTTGGTAATGTGAATGATAAAAAAGCAAGTTCCCCAAAAAAGAAGCAGAATGACTGAGTCGAGGCCAACATATCAATTGTTTGAAATTATCAGTCTAAGCAAGATAAGCAATCAACTTCAGCCCTTTATTGTTAGTTTGATGCTTTGTTCTCTGGGTGCGGCTTGTAATACCAACAAATATGTAGCAGAGGAAGCGTACCTCTATGGTGGCACCCAAATTGAAATGGCGAAAACTTCTACAGTCAAAAGCCCTAAGAAACTGAGTACTGCCTTAGAACGTTATGCCAGGCCCAAAAAGAATAGTGGTTTTGGGCTTTGGGTTTACAACACCTTCCATAACCCTAAAAAGACCGATGGTTTCCGGAATAAAATAGCCAATACATTTGGACAAGCACCCAATATTTTCAATGCTCAGGAGGTCCAACGTTCGAAAGCCATTATGGAAAATTACTTACAGGATAATGGCTATTTCAATTCTAGTGTAAAATCAGATACTAGCCTTCATAAAAATCAAATCAAGGTAAAATATACCGTACAAAGTGCGGGTCAATATAAAATCCGAAATGTATTCTACCCAGAAGATACAAGCCTTGTCATCAACCGGTTAATCAATCAGAACTTAAAAAAATCTGCGATTAAAAGCAACCGGAATTACCAGGTTGGCGCTTTAGAAGCAGAGCGCATTCGGCTATCCAATAAAGCTAGGAACAATGGTTATTTTGAATTCAACAAGGACTTTATTTATTACTTTGTAGATACGACGGTAGCGCCCTTGCAGGCAGATATTTTCTTAAAGATATCCGATCAAGCCAAAATCAAACCATTTTATGTGGATACGGCCTTTGTCTTTCCTACTTTCAATTTAGAGGAGACCAGTGATACCCTTCGGAAGGATACACTTAACTATCAAGACCTAAAAATCATTCAACATACCGAATTTGTAAGACCCGCTACTTTAAATAGAGTGGTCACTCAAGAAGTGGGAGAAACTTACCAAAAAAAACTACAAGATCAAACCGTCAATCATCTCCTAGACTTGGGTATTTTTAAGTTTGTTAATGTAAAATACCAAACCCAGGTACGCAATGACAGCAATTTTTTACAAAGGCTTATTTACCTAACACCTACTCTAACTCAAGATCTGAATGGGGAGATTGAGGCCAGTACAGAGACCACCAACTTTTTAGGTTCTGCCGTCTCCGGGTCTTACACGCATCGAAATTTCATGCACGGTGCAGAGGAATTTAATTTCAGATTATCCGCTGGGGTCGAAACTCAAATCAACAATCCAGAATTACCTTTTATCAATACTCTAGAATTATCGGCAGGTGCCAGTTTAGCTTTTCCTCGATTTATTATTCCGTTTAGAAAAGACAAAGCTTTCACTTATTACATCCCTAAAACTGTATTTAGTCTTAGGAACAACTATCAGCAACGCCAATCATTTTTCACGATCAACTCCTTTGAATTTGATATTGCTTACAAATGGCAGACCACCCGTTATCATAGTTACAGTTTCAAACCCTTGACTATGAACCTGGTCCAATTATTAGAAACAACTGACGATTTTGATCAACTACTTGCCAGTAATAGTCGATTGCGCCAGAGTTTTGACAACATTGCCATTCTAGGCATGAGTTTCCAGTTCACTTATAATGAACAAGAGTTAAATACACTCAAAAACTACCTGTTCTTTCGGTATGGCAAGAACTTCTTTTTGCTTCTTAACAATTTTTT
>CAXIDD010000753.1:0-2545 GCA_964021975.1 uncultured Saprospirales bacterium
TACCGGCAATGGAACTGAAATTACTTTCTGGAGTTAATCGATCATGATTACTAAAAACAAGCTTCCAATCTTTAAATGGCTTTAGAACATTAATCACTTCACTAGTCTTAGCATAATAACCTGGCACATAATCCAGACCAGCGGATACGCCCCAAGCACCATCTTCGAGTCCTTGTTTGATTTGCGCTTGCATCAATTTAATTTGTGCTTCGGTCGGTCGTTTATCTTCCGTTCCAACGGTTTCACCCCAAACACTATTGAATCCAATCATACCCCCAATATTTAATGCTAAGCCAGCGCTGTCTAAACTTTTCATCTGCTGCCGGATATCCAATGGGCTACGGCCATCGGCATTCATAATTTCGGTAGTGACTCCTTGACTAAGCATATTGACGGCAGTCGGTAAAGCCTCTACTTGGGCATGACTATGGATATTGATAAATCCAGGGGCAATGACTAAATCACTAAGGTCTATTTCTTGTTCACTTGTAGCATTCCCCAGTTTCCCAAGAGCTGCAATCTGTTCCCCACGAATACCTACGTCTCCAACATACGCAGCTTGCCCACTGCCATCTACAATGGTACCATTGCGTAAGATAATGTCATATTGTTCCGGTGGAGAACAAGCTAGCATTAAAAAAAGAAAGCAGAGAAATGTCACGAGTTGATGGAAACAGTGGTTTTTCTGGCGGTAATTAGGTTTCATCATGATTGAGTTAGAGCGGTGTCAGCTAAGTGCATGTCTAAAGAAAAGAAAGATAAGCAATTTAAAAATAGTGCAAATAAAAAGGCGCTATACAATTTGTACAGCGCCAAAAGAGGATGATTTAATAAATTTTACAGAGGCTTATTGATTTGTTCTTTTGGTAAACATTTTATGAATGATGGTCCATTTTCCTTTAGCTTTTAAGAGCATAAAGTAGTCTACATAAGGGACTGGATTTTTAGGATTAGAAATCTGTACTTTAGCTACCGCTGCATTGTTTTCATAATCAATGGAAATGATTTTACCAATTTCGCCAGTTGGTTGGCCTTCTTTGGTATCTGCAATATAGGCTTCGCCTGACCATACCTTAACCTCGTCTTTGTTGACATAATACAAGTTCAAGTCAGGGTGAAAGGCTGTTTTTAATCTTTCGGGTTGGCCCTGGGTAGAACCTTCAATGTAGTCGGTTAAAGTTTTGGTGATTAACTCCAGGTCCGATTCTTGAGCAGATGCCATTGATAGACTAAACAAAAAGAGACAAAAGACGAGTGATTTTTTCATTTTAATGAATGGTTTATCTGCACAAAAGTGGATTCGAGTACAAGTTTTTATACACCTTTTGATAATGTAAATACACTTTTCGTACAGATTGGGTGATTAAATTTTTCCAGACAAAAGTATTTGAAAGCTAGCTAAATTGGCTTTAACTAAAAGAAAGATAACTTCAGATTTATAATATTGAAGAAAAAAATAGCCCTTACATCAATTCCTTCTTGTATTGCCCTGGCGTTAAGCCCTTGATTTTTTTAAAAGCGGAATAAAAAGAGGAATTAGAATTAAAACCACATTCTTTACCGATGGCTTCTAGGGTTAGGTGAGGGCTATTGAGGAGCATCTTTTCGGCTGCTTTTACCCGATAAGCATTGATGAAGTTAGTGAAGTTTTGTCCTAAGTTGTCATTTAAATATTGGGATAAATAATGCGGCGTGACTTCAAGCGCATCCGCCAAATCTGGGAGTTTCAAAGCAGAGTCCCGATAGATTTCTTCTCGCGCTAAGACTTGTTCTAACTGATTGGCTATTGATAAAGCATGCTCCTGCGAAATCTTTTTATTGGCATATTTAGTGGGCTGATTGGAAAGAATAGGCAACTTTTTTCTACGAAAAAGCCAAAGCAAAAAAGAGATGTAAAAAACAAAAGAAAAGGAAAGTGCCCCAACAATATAAGAGGTATAACGGACCGTCCGGTAAGCCAACCAGACAATTGCCACTGCTAGAAAGATATTGAGCAACCAAACTTCCTGACTGCTTAGTTTTTCTTCTTTCTTAAATACCTTACGGAAAGTATCCCGGAGTAAAACCCCAGCTAGAACTAGATATAACAACCATTGGGTATACAATATATTCCCAAAAGACAACCAGTTGTACCGCAAAAACCAAAGACTCCTATTGTCCTTATAAGGATATAAGGTGCAAATAATAATCATGGCTACCAAATAAGGTAAAACATGAAATACCCAAGTATAGGAATGCTGTTTAGGCCGAACATTCTCTTTGATATACAAATACAGAAAAGGACCAATCAGGGCACAAGCCGTCAGCCCTACATGAATAAAAATCTCATAGATCCCGGAATAAAAATAGAGAAAAGAAGACTTGGTAATCCGCACACTGATCACCATCAGTAAAGCGGATAAAAAGCAGGTCTTTTTACTTTTTTCTTCTACAAAAAAAGCAAAATAAACACTCAAAAAGAAACCATTGAAAGCACCAATGGCACTAAAGAAAAACAATAATTGATCTTCAAAAATCATTCGGGTGAAGTTGACATAGAATTCAA
>CAXIDD010000754.1:0-2539 GCA_964021975.1 uncultured Saprospirales bacterium
ACTACGCGGAAAATCTAAAGAGGTAGCCAAGGTCACAGAATATCCCATTACGGATTGTATCCATGATCTATTATCCATCGTCTACTTTGCCCGCAACATAGATTTTGACAATATGAATGCTGGTGAAAAAATACCGGTTAACCTTTTTATGGACAAAGAAACTTGGCCACTCTCCGTCACTTACCGTGGCAAGCAAGAGAAGACCCGCATTAAGGGAAATGGCAAGTTCAAGACCTTACATTTCAGTCCACAAGTCATTGCAGGAGAATACTTCAAAGAAGGTACCGAGATGAACATTTTTGTATCAGATGATCAAAACCGCCTGCCCTTGATCATTGAGTCACCATTGAGTGTTGGTTCTGTCAAAGCAGTGTTGAAAAATTATAAGGGTTTGAAGTATGAAATGAAGGCAGATTTGTAGGTGAAAAATATGCCCTACCTTTAGGAAAAATAACTAATGTCAATCTACCAAGACAATATTAAGAAATACGAGACCGAAATCCTCAGATTAAAGGCCGTATTAAATAGAGTAGCTGCACTCAGGCTCTTGCTTTTTGTGATTTCAGCTACGGTTTTGATTACCTTGTTTAGCCTCCATCTAATCACTCTAGTTTTTATCGTGTTACCAATTTTGATTTTTAGCTTTGGTTTGGTGATCAAGCATTACGATAAGATAGCCTATCTAAAAAAGCAGGCTTCCTTTCTCAAAAATATCAACGAAGCCGAAATTCAAAGAGATAAGTGTGATTTGGAAGCCTTTGATACTGGAGCGGAATTTATTGATCCCAATCACCGCTATGCATCGGATCTAGATATTTTTGGAGCACACTCCATTTTTCAATTAGTGAATAGAACGACCACTGAATCGGGCAAAATTTGTCTGTCAGAATGGCTATTGGAAGCTGCTCCTAACCCTGAAATACTAGATAGACAAAAAGCTGTCAAAGAATTATCTCATAAACTAGATTGGCGTCAGGTTTTTCAGGCATCGGGGATGCACTTCCAGAATAAAGAAAGTGATTATTTAAAACTATTGGATTGGGTAGACGCACCGACCGTTTTGCTGAAGCGTCGACGGATCTATTTAGCGGCAGCTATGCTGTTTCCGGCCTTATTCATTGGGAGTGCTTGCTTGTTCTTTTTGTATATAAACTCCCCGATGAAAATCGTTTATTTTTTGGCCCTGATTTTGACTTGGTTTTGTACTTCTTTTATTATAAACAAATTACGGCCTCACGCTGAAAACATCGTTGAGACCTCTACAAAGAACCTTAAAACCTTAAGAGCTTACCAAGCTTTGATCCATAAAATTGAAGGTGAAACTTTTAATTCGAAAAAATTACGAGCATTACAATCTGTCTTTTTGAAGGACAACTATTGCGCATCGGATGAAATTAAGGAGATTTGCAAAGTCTTGGAGTTTTCTCATCAAAGACCCATAAAAAATATACCCATAGGTGGGAATTACTGGTATTCTATATTAAATAGTTTCTTATTGCTGGATATTTATTTGATACTTGGAACGGAAAAATGGAAGGCAAAAAATAAAGCGTTTTTAAGGCCTTGGGCCGAAGCAGTGAGCGAATTCGAGGTTATTAATAGTTTTGCTGGGTTCTCGTATTCAAATCCATCTTATACTTTTCCATTACTAACAGAAAAAGACAATTACCTTGCGCTTGAAGAGATGGGCCATCCACTAATCCCCGCTTCTGAACGTGTTTGTAATGATTTCCGCTCCAATGGATATGGTGAAATTGCCATGGTCACCGGCTCCAACATGGGCGGTAAAAGTACTTTTTTAAGAAGTGTTGGTATTAATGTAGTATTAGCTTTGGCTGGGGCCCCTTGTTGTGCCAAATCTGGACAAATAACCAACTTGAAGCTATTTACCAGCATGCGTACTCAAGACAATTTGATGAGAGGCATTTCTTCCTTTTATGCAGAGCTGAACAGAATCGAAAAAATGCTGAAGTTGATAGAAAACAACGAGAATACCTATTTTCTATTAGACGAGGTTTTTAAGGGCACCAATTCTAAGGATAGACACAAAGGAGGTTTTTCGCTGATTAATCAACTTGGCAAACTCAAAACATCCGGAATCATTGCTACCCACGACATTGAATTGGCTAAACTAGCAGGCGACAAGCAGTTGGTCGACAATTATAGCTTTAATAGTGAAATTAAAGAAGGAACAATGATTTTTAGCTATAAACTTCATCCAGCCATTTGCCATGATTTTAATGCTAGCGAGCTGATGAAAAGGAGTGGTATAGAAATTTTGCCAGATATTTTAGATGCCTAGAATCTCTAACTGTTGAGTGTTGGTTCTGTCAAAGCAGTGCCAAAAAATTACAAAGGTTTGAAGGGTGAATTTTTAGGGTGAAATGTTTGTTGAAACACTATACACAGGTAGTGTTTCATTTTTTGCAGACAGAAACGGCGTTTTTGTTAGGTTTTACTTATAAAAAGAGGGACAATCTGTAGGTTTTGAAACAGTATACGTAGTAGTGTTTCAGTAGAAAATTAGATTTTTATCAAA
>CAXIDD010000755.1:0-2533 GCA_964021975.1 uncultured Saprospirales bacterium
GCGCATTCAAAACATGGGCAGAAAGAGTGTTGGCATACAGCCGGTTAAACAATTGCTCCGAACACTCATAAGGATATTCCATCAAGTAGGGTAGAGACTGCACCGCCATCCAGGCTGGATTGGAAGTAAACGACAGCTGAAATAAATGCGGCGTTGCGCTAGCTGATTGGCTCGTTTTTTGAAAAGCCTCGAATTCGAAGGTCTTCGTTTTCTTAGCTCGAACGGTCATTGGCATCGTTTCGGTAACAAGTGTCCGGTTGGTCAATACCGGGATTGTATTCTCCTCACCATCTGAGAATTGCTCCGTTTGGGCAATTACCCGATAAGTTAATCCCGTCAAACTGCCAAACGGGATGTTTATATCCCAGGCTAAACGAGCGGTCTGGCCAGCTGCAGCAGTGAAGTCAATTTTAGGATTTTCAATACCTAATTGCTGATTGACGCTTTTTTGATTGATAGGATCCAAAAATTCAATCTGAGCTGTTCCGGATAGGGATTGATCCGTAAGATTACTCACTTTGGCAGTAAACTCAAAAACGTCACCTTCCCGAACAAATCTAGGAGCATTTGGTAACACCATTAACTCCTTTTGCGTGACAATCTCTTTTTCCGTCAAACCGATTTTTAAATCTTTGGTATGTGCGACGCCTAAAAACTTCCATTTGGTTAAGGCTTCTTTCATTTTGAACTTAATCAGTACATTCCCCGCTTCGTCAGTATATAAATCTGGAAAGAAAAAGACGGTTTCGTCTAAGTCTTTACGGATTTGCACAGGAGCTAAGTCAGGTTCATTGTTTTGCTCATTGGCTTCACCAGCAGTAGAATCCTGGGCTTTGGCCATCATAAACACCTCATCTGCTTCTGGCTCAGCAGTAGGTGGTGGCGGCGGCGGCGGTGCTGCTGAACGAGGCACTGATTCATCTGCTGCATAAGTTACTGGGGCAGATTCAGAGGCCATACTTCTACGAGACATTTGCTTATACCTTGATGCATAAGGATTAGCTGACATCAATTGTAGGTTAGGATAGTTTCTACTACCCGGCCCGAAGAAATTATAACCAATATAAGGACTAGGGGCTGTTTCTGACCGACTATTAAACAACCTGGTTCGCCATGGGAAGCGGGCTCGATAAAATCTGCTATACAGGTCTAAGTTCCATTGATGATTAGCAAATTGGTCTAAAGAAGCATCGTATAGGGTAGCCGCCATTTCTGCCGCAACAGCTTCTTTTTCGGATCCTGTTATTTTAATAATCCATTCTTCCTCTTGTCCTGGACGGAGTTTGTCTCTAAAGGTGCTGTAAGTAAATTGCAATACTTTATTGGTGAATGGCACAATGATATTCTCTATACCTGTCTGTGCCCGGTTCTTTTGAACCAAGCCATATTGAAATTGAATATTACCACGATCAGCTTCCTGTACCTTATAATTAATGGATTCCCATTGGTCAATTTCGATCCATTCGCTTCGGATGATTTCACCTTTTCGTTCCATTTCTAAAAACAATGGACGTTTTTCTTCACTTTGAGAAGCAAAAACTAACTCAGCAATTTCCCCGGGCTCTGTATTCGTCGTTTTGAGTTTCGACCAAAAAGATAGGTGTTTAGGAATGGCTTTATTCTCAGTATCATAAACCATAAATCGCTTAGAAAAGGTAATATTGTTACCTGCTCTATCTTTTGTTTGGAGTTCTAGATCGTATATCCCAACGGCTAAATCAGTAGTGTTTAAGGTGATTTTTCTGGCTTCCTGTGTATTGAAATCAACAGACCAGGCTGGTTCTTCTTCTTTACTCCAGCTTTGTGGTAGGTTTTCGCCCTTATAAGCATAGTCAGGGAACGCTCGAGTGAAATTTCTTTCGCTAATGATTTGCTGGTCCGGAGCATCCCAATATCGTTTTTTATAAATGCGATTTGGACTGTTAAGTTTTATAATCTTTACACTTCCAATAGCGTCTAAGGGACTGCCATTATGATTTTCGATATCCAATTTTATTTCAAGCGGATCACCAGATCGATCAATCTCCTTGGAGAAATCTATTTTTGCAACCATTCCGGTGTAAGCAATAATCACGGTTGCATTCGTACTCTGGGTTTCACCAGTAATATCTACCACGTCTACCTCAATCCTGTATCTAAATCGCGGTTGATTTTCTGCGGGGATTTCCAAATTGGGTAAAGCGGTAAAGTTAATATCAAAATTACCTTCTGCATCGGTCTGTGTAAATCCATTAGCAATTTCGATGTTATTTTGAAATCCATAGGAAGGATAGGAATAGCCTCTCATCCAAGGAAAGGGTTGCATATCGGAGCGCGTAACTCGGTAGTTGACTTTAGCTCCGTCAATGGCATTTCCTGCAAAGGCTTGCGCTTGACCTTTTACGGAGACCTCCTCATTAACGGTATAATCTCCTGCTAAATCTTCTAATTTAACTTTAAATTTTGTTCGTTTATATTCTTCAACTGAAAAACCAACACTTCCACTTTGATCCGACTCTAGAGACATATAACCAGTCAACCCACTAGCAGGAGC
>CAXIDD010000756.1:0-2531 GCA_964021975.1 uncultured Saprospirales bacterium
TTCGAATCTTTAGAGCGGTATCCCGAAGCCTGGGAGGCTGCTAAAACTGTGATTAAAATGACAAAGGAACGTACAGATATTACGGACATAGATCGAAGAGAGCGATTGGAAAGTTGGCAGAAGGATTACCAAAGAGTAGTCGAAAAAATGAACGCCTCTAAAAAGTAGTATTCCCGACAGTTTACTGTCTTGGTGACATAGATCACCGAGGGCTTGACTTAGACTTTTTATCTTGATGAATATTTTAACAAAAACTTTATCATCATGCAAAAGAATTTAGGCCAACCAGATCGGATCATTCGCATCCTTATCGGAATTGTAGCAGCTATTTTATTTTTCACCAATACACTAACGGGTACTGCCGGAATCGTACTTCTGGTAGTAGGACTAATCTTAGCTGCCACAGCTGTAATTAATTTCTGTCCAATTTATCGGGTACTAGGTATTCGTACTAATAAAGCTTAGCAAACTAAGAAGCTTTTTGAATCTACCTGCAGTAGACAGGTTTAGCAGTAGGATTTTATTATTGCCCTTTTTTAACTGCCTTTCCCAGCGGAAAGTGGTACAAAAGGGCAATAACAATCTTCAAAAGCCAAACCTATATAGCTTCTTAAACGATGAATTATTTGCCGTCCGAAAAAAAAACCGGAAATTATACATTAAAACCTACAGCCAAACGGGGAGACCTACTTCGAAAAAGAAATGCCCCTTTTGTTCAATCTAGATATTGATCCTTCTGAAAAATACGAATGCTCATAAAAAGAACCTTCAGTTGTAGAGGAATTATTGGGGCTGGGTTCAAAACACCAGGAAGAAATAAATGAAAACCCAAGCTTTTATGAGCCAGGGTGTAAATCGTCTCTACCTATACAATCCCTCAAAATAATCTGGCCATCGCTTCATGCCCTCATAAAAAAAGAATACTTCTCCTTCTAAACCATATTTACGGTATTCATCAATTTTTTGCTGGAGTAGAGTGGTGTCTGCGTAATAATCACCGACCTTTAATAGAATACCTGGGACGATGAGGTGCTGATCTTCAGCGGCAATTTGATCGGTCATGATCTTGGCTAATTCGGTTTGGTATTTAACGAAATCATAGCGATAAATTTGTGGGCAGACCATATCTACACAACCCCGATTGACCCAAGCAGGCCAATCTTGTAGGTATTGTTCTTTAGACCAAGGATAGATACTTGGAGAAACCGTTACAGCTACTTCGGGCTTATTTGCTTTAACTGCCTGATACAATTCACATTGAAAATCTGATAAAATATCGGCTCGCCATTGAACCCAGGTGGTATCGAAAATATCTTTAGGAGGATATTGGCCAGTTTCCTGGAAATATTGCTCCTGTATCTCCGGATTATAGCCAGCCAAACTAGGTAGTGCTGGTAGGCGATCATCACCCTGAATGCCATCTACCTCATAATTGTTGACCACCTCAAGGACCAATTGTTTGAGAAAGTCCTGCACTTCTGGGTTAAAGGCATTCATCCATTGGAATCCATTTTTACTAACGATTTGTCCGGCTGTATCAAGAGCAGCCCACGCTGGTTTTTCTTGAAGCAAATAGCCGCCGTCAGTTTCTTTATAAGAACTGGAAAAACCAAATTCAAACCAGGCATAGACTTTAATGTTTTTTTGGTGGGCATAGTTTATGAGTTCTCGTAAAGGATCCCTTCCTTCAAATTTAGGATCGATTTTGCGGCCAAAGGTCTCTTCCATAAGAGGACTTGGATAAAGTGTATAGCCCCGGTTCCAAGTAACGGTGAAAATGGAATTAATGCCATTTTTGATACATAAATCCACTGCAGCTTTGATGTTTTCTGAGCTATTCAATACCTCACTATCCACATTGGTAAGCCAAACGCCCCTAGTAATTGGAGGAGAATCGGGTAGCTCAGAGGCTTTATTTCCTTGTTGACAAGCTGTGAGAAATACAATACCAAGTAGATAAAAAAACGGAATTATTTTCATGTTCTCAAGGTAAAAAAGTAAATAGGATTCACAAACTACGAAATTAATCGTAGGTAAAACTTGCTATTACGAAAACTTTCGTATATGTTTGTCTACGAAATGCTTCGTAAGCATATGTTTTAGGTAAAAATAAAAATCAATGGCCAATCAACATCCAGCAAAACCAACAGAATCAGAGTTGGAAATTTTACAAGTCTTATGGGCGAATGGTCCCTGCGCGGTGCGGACTGTTAACGATCAGCTCAATTTACAGCGAGAAGTAGGGTATACCACTACCTTAAAAATTATGCAGCTCATGCTCAATAAAGGTCTTGTAGCTCGGGATACTTCATCACGGACACATATTTATAGAGCGGCTGTTTCAGAAAAAGAGACTAGAGCCAATTTGCTGGATCGCTTTGTGGATACTACTTTTCGGGGTTCAGCGATGGACATGGTGATGCAGGCATTGGGTAACAAAGATACTTCCGCAGAAGAGCTGGCTGAAATCAAAGCCTTTATTAAAAAAATTGAAGCAGAAGAGTGTTTTGAAGCTGTTTCAATAGATTATT
>CAXIDD010000757.1:0-2519 GCA_964021975.1 uncultured Saprospirales bacterium
TAGCCAAGTCTAAATTTTCGTTATTGGTATTCCGAACGATGGCATAATAAAGCTGGGGGTTTTGTAATTGACTATGGAGGCCATAGGCCAAACTTAAATTCTGATCGGAGGGCAATTTCCAGGACACAGACACTCGCGGTTCTACCGCATCAGTTCCGTTAAAAGTGAACCGAGTGTATCGCAAGCCCGTATTTAAGGTTACTTTTGAATAGATCAAGGTACTTACATCGAAGTAAGGTTGCAACAAAAAGCCACCACCTTCACCCTGTGCTTCTGGTCTTAGATCGGTCTCACTATAAATTTCAAAATCTTGCCGGTTGACTGATAATCCTACTTTTAGTTGGCTGATGTCATTCAGTTGATGTTTGAAAGTACTGTGCAAACTAATGATGCTTTGATTGTTAATCGCATTATCTTGTGGCTGTAGCTCAAAATTGGCATCCAGCACTTCTGCGGTACGTTCAGTTTCCAAGGAAGAAGCCGCAAAAACGGTGCGCCAATTACTCTTATTACCGATGGGTAGATTTAAAGTAGCGCCACCGATGAGTGTCCGTGCACTGAAGGTAATGTCTTGATTGTCTTTTTCAAATTCCCAAAGGCTGCTATCTCGCTCTGCTTCAAAAACATTGCTACTTGCTCCTCCTACACCAAAGACACTTAATTCTCCACCTTTTTTTAATGGGAAATTCAAATTAAAAGAAAGGTCTGCAAAGTTGATGGTCTCATCTCCTAATGGTACACCGATGGCACTTAAAATACCCAGGGTAGAATAGCGTGCATTGACCAAATAAGAAGCTTCCGTTTTTTGACTAAAAGGCCCTTCCATCGCCAAATCAAGACCAATCAAACCAAATTGATTAACCGACTCCCGCTTTTGATTATTTCCTTTGCGCAAACGCATGTCCATCACACCTGAAAGTGCATTGCCATATTCGGTAGGGAATGCGCCGTTGAAGAATGCCGAAGTGCTTAGTAATTGGGCACTCAACATATTTACGCCGCCGCCATTTTGAGTTACCTGATCACTAAAAGTACCTGCATTAGGTGTATGATTTGGATTGACAATATCTGCTCCTTCCAAGCGCCAAAGCACGCCATTCGGAGAGTTACCGCGTACTACAATTCCATTGGCCTGATCATTATCATTGACCACGCCAGGATAAGCAGTCAATAAGCGAGCTGGATCATAGAAAGTCGCTGGATAGCGCACTGTAGCTTCCTGCGTCAATAAGGTCACAGATGGAATATCGTTTGGAAAAGGGTTACTGGTTCCGGTCACTACCACTTCACCGAGAATGGAACTGCGTTCTTGGAGCTGTAAATCTAGAACTACTTCTTTCCCTGATTGTAAATATAGCTCTGAAATGGTCAAAGTATCGAAACCAACGGCTGTTGCTTGCAAGATGTAGCGCCCGATTGGAATACCGCTCATTTTGAATTGTCCCGTTTCATCGGTGGCTGTGCCATAGCGCGTATCCAAAATTTGGATATTGACGCCCTCTAATGTCAATCCTGTGATTTCATTGGTGACGGTCCCTCTGATGGTTTGCGTGAGGTTTTGAGCAGCTAAAGGAATCGAAAACAAGAAGAGTATACTCCAGACAAGGCTGGTAATCCGTAGAAATGCACGCATTTTTATTTGTTGATTTGGTGAAGTAGTACTTAGTCGATTTATTAAAACTCAACCATTATCAATTTGATAATTCACTACCTGGACTTCAAGCTAAAAGTAGGCATTTTTTGGATTTGAAAATTTAAATACGGTAGGGAATTTGGAAATTATCCTTTAGGAAGCTTAATACTAAAGGTAGTCCCAACGTTTTCCTCTGATTTTTTGACAAAAATCTTACCGGAATGGTATTCTTCTACAATTCTTTTGGCCAGAGATAGTCCTAGTCCCCAGCCTCTTTTCTTGGTCGTAAACCCTGGTTGAAAGACGGCTCTATGCTTGGAAGGGGGGATACCCTTCCCGGTATCGGTCAGGTCAATATTGATGAAATTATTTTCTTCCGTAACTTCTGCGCTAATCGAACCTTTAGGCCCCATGGCATCTAAAGCGTTGCGCAATAGATTTTCGATGACCCAATTAAATAAATGAGAATTAATATTGACCTTTAATGGCGCTGATGCGGGGTCGGGAAAATTAAAGATAATTTTTCTGGAGGCCCGGCGCTGCATGTAAGCGCGGCTAGACTCAAGCTCATCAAAAATATTGACCGATTCCAGCTTGGGCTCTGAGCCAATTTTGGAGAAACGGTCTGCAATCAAATCCAATCGTTGGACATCATTGCCTAATTCATCTAGAATTTCTCCTACCTCTTCGTCATCTTCTCGTAGTAAGCGAAGGTGTTCTATCCAGGCCACGATTCCCGAAATTGGCGTTCCTAATTGGTGTGCGGTCTCTTTGGCCATGCCTACCCAGACGCGGTTTTGCTCTGCCCGACGAGCGGAGCTGAAGGTCATGTAGCCGAAAACTATGAAAAAGGCAATTAGTAATAATTGGATGATGGGAAAATATT
>CAXIDD010000758.1:0-2508 GCA_964021975.1 uncultured Saprospirales bacterium
TGGCACAGATGATGGTTTGATTCAAATCACCGAAGATGCTGGTCAAAATTGGCGGACCGTTGATGGCAATTCTTTACCAGGTGCACCTCAGCAATCTTATGTTAATGCTGTTTTAGCCAGCCAACATGATGTCAACACCATTTATGCCATTCTTAATCACCATAAGTACGGTGACTTCAAACCTTATGTTTACAAAAGTACTGATAAAGGCATGAGCTGGACTAGTATAAGTAGCAACCTTCCTGAACGCGGTTCCGCTTACACCATTGCCGAAGACCATGTTGATGCAGGTTTGCTTTTTGTAGGAACGGAGTTTAGTTGTTTCTTCACAAAGGATGGTGGTGCTTATTGGAAAAAAATTGGTGGTTTACCAACTATTGCTATTCGAGACATTGCCATCCAAAAAAGAGAGAACGACTTGGTTTTAGCTTCTTTTGGACGTGGTTTTTATGTCTTGGATGATTATAGCCCTTTACGGGAAATGACGGAAGAAAACCTAGCAAATGAAGCTGCTATTTTCCCTATCAAGCCAGGCTTAATGTACATCGAAAGTGCACCCTTGGGTTGGTCTGCGGTCGGTTTTCAAGGCCACGATTTTTATGTAGCTAAAAACCCACCGATTGGAGCAACTTTCACTTATTTTGTCAAGGACAAGATAAAAACCTTAAAGGCACAGCGTCAAGAAGCAGAGCGCAAAGCCATCAAAGATAGTACTGAAATTCGCTACCCTACTTACGAAGAATATGTAGCCGAATTAGAAGAAGAAGCCCCCTATTTGGAATTCATCATCAAGGATGCTGCCGGCACCATTGTGCGTAAGTTAAAAACCAGTTATAAGACAGGCGTCAATCGGCTGACTTGGAGTGGCCGTATGGTAGACTTAAGTCCGGCAAGTACACGACGGGACCCAAGTGATGGAATGATGGCTATGCCAGGAGCATATAGCGTCACCCTATTTCGTCACCATAATGGAGACACCAAACAGTTGACGGAGCCGGAGTCCTTTGAACTAAAAATCCTGGAAGGAGCGACGCTTCCGGCTGAAAACCAGGCCGAGTTAGCAGCGTTCAGTAAGGAGACGGCCAACTTTCAACGAGTATATTCTGGTGCAACTAGTATGTTGAGTAGTGCAGGGGAGAAAGTAAGTGCTATGGAACGTGCTATTATGGCTTTGCCAGAGCCTTCAGCTGAATGGCTAGGGGAAGTTAAAAAAATAAAGAACACCATAGCTGATATTCGTAAAACGATTTATGGAGATCGCCGTGCTTCTACCTTGGATATTGATACAGAACCTGGTCTTTCTAGTCGCATGAGAGGTGTATCATACGCATTGTATGGAACCACTTCTGCCCCAACCAAAACTATGCGCAATGAACTGAAACTTGCAAAGGAAGCTTTTGGGCCGGTTTACCAAGAAATCAAGAACTTAGTTCAAAATGACATTAAAGCTATGGAACAAAAACTAGAAGCAGCTGGGGCGCCTTATACGCCAGGAAGGATGATGGAATATGGTAAAAATTAAATAAAATATGGGGCACGTAGCTGCAACCAACGCTAAAGTGCGTTGAATTTGATTCAAGCGAATCAAAAATGATTATAAACTGAACTTCTAAAGGTCCTTTGTAAATAAAAATATTACAAAGGACCTTTTTAAATTGACTTTATTTGAAGTCAATAAACTTGCCACTCTTCATTCTAAAATTGATGTTTTTTATGTTTTTGATGTTCATTGTAGGATCTGCTCCTAGCACTAAAAAACTAGCTTCGTATTGCTCTTGGATTGCAGCTATTCTTCGATTTGGGAAAATAGCTTTACCACTGTAAATCAGCATTTGTAAGAGTTCTTTAGGTGTAAAAACCTTTAACTGGTTGTAATAAAGTATTTCATCCACTGCATTGGATCCGTTCATATCTGCTCCTGCTAAGAGTTGAATTTGAGACTCTTTCAATTGCATCAAAGTATTTGCGTGAAATACTTTAATGCCTTCCAATACCATCGAATCTGGTTGGTATTGTTTGGGCAAATAGGTAAGGTTAATAAAAGTTCTTCCTAAGGTTGGACTGATCGCTACTTTATGCTGTTGCATGAGTTTCAGGATACTGTCACTCAACACTGGTGGATTATCGTTTACGGCTCCGCTATTGCCATAACTGTAATAAGGAATATGAGCAAAATGCTGAATTCCGGCTTCCATTGCTACTCGAATATCGTATTCTGATTCTACGTGGGCGATGACTCTTTTTCCTGATTCTTGTGCCGTTTTCATAATAGCTGGTAGGACCTTGGGGTCAAGACCTAAATTATAGATCGGGAAAGTATCCGAGTTTTCGTATTCTTGGCTATTGTATAAAATAACCTTGATTACGTCTGGCTGCGTGCCTATCAGTTTATTCATATTGGCCTGAACCTCCGCTGGACGATCAATGATATAATAAGTCCGATCTTGGTAAGTTCTACTTTCTGCTAATTGTTTCTTTTGAGCTGGACTTAATCGCCATCCCAGCTTT
>CAXIDD010000759.1:0-2508 GCA_964021975.1 uncultured Saprospirales bacterium
AAAAATGCTCTTTATTAAAAGGAACCTTAGGGGCATTTCCTAAGAATTGATCCCAATTGATCGTACTTGGGCTCGCTTTTTCGTGAATATTGTATTGCCAAGCACCATTATCACTATTCCGATTGGTATTGGTAGTGACCATACTGACGTGGCCCAACAAACCTCTTTCTATCACATTCTGTGCAGTGAGGAAACTTAAGGTTTGTCGGTGCTGATGTCCAACTTGAAAGACCGCTTTTGAATTGCGAGCAGCATCACGTAAAGCATAGGTTTCAGCAATATTATGCGTCATAGGTTTTTCTACATATACATGCTTGTCGGCTTGCAATGCTGCGATAGAAATTGGTGCATGCCAATGATCAGGCGTAGCGATAATCACCGCATCAATATCTGGACTGGCAATCATTTCCTCATGGCTGTGGTAAATCTTACAATCTGGAAAATCAGCGGCCGCCTGTTCTGTACGGATCGAAAACGGATCACAAACACCGGTTAATTTAACGTTTAAATTTTCTTGCTCAAGAAATGCTTTTAGTCGAGGCTGATCTTTTTGTTGCTTGGCCCCTTCGATCCAATTTTTTGTAGCAAAACCTAATACCCGAACTAGGTGCTCACCACGGCCACCAAAACCAATAATGCCAATTCTGATGGGATCGCCGGTCATATTACCAACCGGTTCTGGTTTTTTGGCATTTACCTTTAAATACTCCAGAATCTCTTTACGAGAAGATTCCCGTTTGTTCGACTCAGCCATGGCTCCCCAGAGAATCCCACCTACTAGTGGAAGTCCAATTAAGCCCTTCAATGCATCCCGCCGACTACTTTGCTTTTTTTCGTTGTTTTGTTTCTCTTCCATGTCTTTTGGTTATTTGGTGGCCAGCGAGGCCGATTTAGGAGTGCTAAAAAATTGACTGAGGCCAAAGTATTTACTGGTTGGAAAAACCCATAATACCAAGAGCGCTGCTAATTCAATTAAGTTCTTGTTGACAATAAAGTAACTGCCTTCCGTAGGTGCTGCGGATTCAATACCAGGAAACGAGGGATGTGCTAAATAAAATAGCGTTAATAAGGCTATACCTGCCAGTATCCCTATTTTTTCAAAAACACCCAGCACCAAAGTTAAGCCTACAATAAGTAGCAGAGCAACGGTCATAAAATCCACCATACCTATCAAGGCATCAGAACTTAACCATGCAAAGAAATCTCCCATAAAGCTTTCGGAGCTCATCAGGTATCGTTTTGCCGACCAGCTTGGAGAAAGTAACTTTAGTAAACCTTCGTATAAAAAGTGCCATCCTATTAGTATTCTTAGAAACACTAATATGAATTGCTGTGACTTGCTTACATTCATATCAAGAGTGGTTTAAGATGATTAAATAAATAATTTAGAAATCTAGAATATTACTCCTTTTGAAGTAGAAGTACGTGTGTTCAAAATGATATCACTTGCTTACTTGACCGTCCTATCTTAGAAGTTAGATAGACCAATATCTCTAAAAAACTTAGTTCTTTTGATGACAATCCGCACCCTAGATTACAATAAATATCAACTTTAGGAGCAATCATTTAGACTCCTTTCCTATCAATGTAGAAACTCCTATAAATTAAAGTCCTGATATAGTTGACGGTTGCCTTCAGCAAAAATACTTACCTTTAAAAAGCTTTTTTTCTTGTTAAAACGCCTTTAGAAATGTTCAAAAAATATACTATCCTACTCTTGTGTTTTTGTTTTCTGCTGACAGCTTGCAAACTTGAAAGAACGGAGTTAAACTTAACAACTGACAACTTCCAAATCAACTTGGATCAGACTGGTCTTATTACGGGGTTAATTGATCTAGAAAGTGGCTTCAATTACCTAGATCAAGACACCAGTAGTTATTTAATGACTTTAAGGGTAGCAGGAAAAGTACTTGTTCCTCAGTCGATTAGCAAAGATCAAACAGTCATCACTTTAAGCTTTGAGCAAGATTATGAGGCTATTATTCAGCTAGAAGAAAAAGAAAAGTATCTGACGCTCGAATTAATTTCTCTCTCCAAAGCTGAGACGGTTGACCTGGTTTTATGGGGGCCTTATGCCAACACCATCGGAGCTGTAATTGGAGAGACTGTGGGCGTTGTCCGAAATGATGATTTTGCCATAGGCATCCAATCCCTTAACATTAAAACACTAGGCGGTTATCCTTGGAATGAAAGTGACCGAATGCCTGCTTTTGATTTTGTGCGGGCTGCTGATCCTAATAATATGCATCCTGATGCAGACGGTAGCGTTTTGTACCGAATTGAAGCGGGGAAACCCACAGATAATGGTAGTAGCCTACAAGCCTATTGTCGAAATAGAAAGGAGCCTAGGCTAATTGCTGATTTTAACCACAATAAAATACTGGCACCTGCTTATGAAGATGGCGGCGTAGTCGGAACTAAAATTGCTTTATTCGGCACACCAACACCTGAAGCACTCGACCTTCTAGGTGATATTGAAGTAGCTGAAGGATTGCCACATCCAATGAT
>CAXIDD010000760.1:0-2495 GCA_964021975.1 uncultured Saprospirales bacterium
TCCTTGAACACTTCTTTGCGTACCAACATACAAGCTCCATTTCCTAGATAGGTCTTTTGCGACTTTGAAAAACGTCCATTGTCTTTGTTGGCATATCCAATTTTGGATCCTCTTCCCGTCCATTTATTGATATCCGTTGCACCTGCATATTGGATAACATTCGGATGATCATAAAAGTAAATCTTAGGGCAAACCATGCCTATCGTTTCTTGCGTTTCCAAAACCTTAACCATTGGAGATAAGAAGTCAGGACTGACAATTGTGTCATTATTTAATAGTAAAATATAGTCTCCTTTTGCTGCCCGAATGCCAAGATTGGTGCCGCCGGCAAAGCCTAAGTTTTTTGTAGAACGAATTAGCTGCATCGAGCCCTCATAATGTTCTTCAAAAGGGAAGGCTTGTTCTCCACATTCGTTATCTACCAAGATTATTTCAAAGTTGGTGTAATTCAACTTTGCAAGAGATTCTAGCATTGCCAACGTTATATCTGGACGCTTGTAATTGACACTTACAATACTTACTAGTTTTTCGTTATTCATTTTCATTTTTGGTTTTTTTTTGGCCAATGACTTGAATGGTATTTCCCTTCCTTAAACTGCCCAAGGATTGATCTATCTGAACCAAAAGTTTGTTTAATGGAAGTAGAATAAGTTGAGCTAATGGGCCAGCTTTTCTTGCCAGATAATTTAATTCCCAGGCTAAGCGAGCGGCGAATCCATCTGCATAGAAAGCAGTCTGAATTTGAAACCCCGCTGCTTCCATTCTGGCCTTCAGATCTTTAAGTTCATAGACCTGGCCAATGTGCTCATCCTCTAACCATTGTTGATGTGCTTGAAATAAGCGCTCTGGAAAAATGGTGAATTGCTTTTTAGCTGGCATCTTAACCAATAGGAATCCACCATCATTCAAGCAGTGATGAGCTGCTTCAAATGGCATATCTCCCACCAAAATATGTTCAAATACATCAACTGAATAGATGAAATCGAAGCGCTTGCCTGTCTTCTGTAAATTTTCTATCGGGCCACAGAAGGTATCTAGATTATTGATGTTCTTATTGCCTGCAATCGCTTCAATATTGTGGATTCTTTCGGGCTCAATATCCAGACCGGTTATCTTTTTTTCGGGGAAAGCTGATGCCATGGAGAATGCATATTCACCCTGACCACAACCTAAATCCAAAACTTCCTTACATTCTTCTAATGGGAATGATTTTAATAACTGTTTAAAAACGCCTGCTCTGGCATAATTTCCAATGTGGGTATAACCAAATACGCGATGTATCAATTTCGCCAATCTAGGGCGAGCTTGCATCCTTTTGCTCATTAAAGGCTGAGTGTATCCAAAACTTAAATTCATAATGACTTACTGTTTATATTTTTATAAATTGTATTAACTCCTAGTTGTAGCACCCTTTTTGGACTGATGGGAATGATTTTAATGAGGATATATTGTCCTATTATAGCACTGCATCCTACACATATTAGGGTAGCAATTGCTACTCCAATTGATCCGAAAATTGGTATCAAGAGGACATTTAATAAAAGGTTGAGGACCATCCATAAAAGAAGAAAGTAGAAGTTGAGATTTGGTCTGTTGATGGCATCCAATGTAATCCCAAAAAAGCGCCCCCAGGGCTTTATCAAAACGCTAAGGCTTAATACTTGCAAAATCATTGATCCTGCTGCATATTCTGGGCCTGCTACTAATGACAGAATTGGTTTTGCAAAAACAATAATTAACAGACATAATGGTGTAAGAATTGATAATACCTTTCCTAATCCCAACTCATATTGTTGGACCAATTGATTAAAATTATTTTGAGCAGCACTTTTGGCTAATTGAGGAAATACGACTTGTGCTTTACTACTTAATGGTACTTCTACAAAATTAGTGATTCGGGATGCCGCATTGTACAAACCTACGGCTATGGGCCCAATCATACTTCCCAAAACCAAGACGTCCATTTTATTGTAAATCATTGACCCTAAGTTGGTTCCCATTACAAATCGTCCGTATTGGAATAGCTCCAAGAAAATAGGCTGATCCCACCGAAAAGTGGCTTTTGGGAAAAAAAGTATTACCAATAAACCCACAAACTGAGAGAAAACTTGAATACCAACCAGGGTGATTAATTCTGGGTCAGGGATCATTAATACGCCTAGGAATAGACTTAATCCACAGCTCAGCTTGACCAAAAATAGCAGGTCGAATCTGAGATCGCTAATCAAAATGCTTTCCCGCACTCTTAAGTAGGCCTGCACCATAAAACCGATCCCAAAGCAGGCACCTATTAATAAAAAATCTTCTAGATTAATGGTCTCTTTTAAGCCATATACATTCCATATAAATAATACGATTGGTATCAGTAAAATACTAGCCAAAATACTCAAAACACTTGCTCCGCCTATTACTTCATTTCTTTTTTGATGGTATTTTTTTAATAATCGAATCATTCCATTCTGGATCAACCCAGTGCGTGCCTGATCAGCAATGCT
>CAXIDD010000761.1:0-2474 GCA_964021975.1 uncultured Saprospirales bacterium
TATTCTTAAAGTAGGCTAATTCTATTCAATTTTTCATGCCTCAGATGGTCTAATTTTGCTCCAAAAGCAATCATTATGAAGATTATCCGTAGCATTATTCTTTTATTTCTACTATCCATTTTAGGATTTACCTTGCCGGCTCAACAAGGGAGTCAAAAAATTATTTCTAATCAAGATTTAACAATTATTATTGACTCTATTTCCAAAGTTGTCAAGGATAAATATATCGATTTAGAAACAGGGCGAAAAGTAGGAGATTATATTCAAAAACGCCATGCACAAAAAACTTACCAGGAGCTTTCTTATAAAGATTTGGGGCGCAAACTAACCAAAGATTTGAGACAAGCCAGTAATGATATACACATGAGTGCTTTCTTTTGGGAACCCAAAGAGACGCCTATAGAAAGTATATTAGAACGGCAGAATAATGATTACGGTGCCGTTCAGAATTACGGTTTTGTGGAAACTAAGATTATGGAAGGTAATATTGGTTATCTCAAAATAGCCCATTTTACCCAATGGCAGTTTTTTGAACAGGCTAAACAAGCGGCAAATTATTCCATGCAGATGCTTCAAAATACTGATGCACTCCTTATTGATTTAAGGAATAACCCAGGAGGATTTGAAGATATTGTTGCTTATGTGATGAGTTATTTTTTGGATGGTCCTGCTAGAGAGCTGCAGTCTTATTTTTGTCGGTACTTAAATAGAAGAACAAGTATAAGCGTGACGGAACAGCTGCCACTTAAAAAACGACCAGAATTGCCTATTTATATCTTAGTTAACAAAGGGACAGGGTCGGCAGCAGAGTCTTTTGCTTATATGATGAAACACTTAAATCGAGCTACTGTGTTAGGAGAAACAACCGCTGGAGCAGGAAATGGAGCTAGTATTTTTCGTGTTTCGGACCAATTTGCAATTCAAGTTGCAACAGTTGAAACGATTAATGCGGTAACCCAGCAAAGCTGGGAGAAAGTAGGTGTTATTCCCAATATTAAATTAAATTCTGATTTGATAGACGCCAAAGCATATGCCTTAGCTAAAGATGCGGGCAAAAAATATAGAGTAAAACGAATGAAGCGCTACGAATTCTTATTGAATGATTTAGATATAGCACTCCAAAATTATACTCCAGAATCAGCAGATACTAAACTCATTCAAGCATTGACGGTTTGTAAAGAAGTAGGGTTGTATAATGAAAGTACTATTAATAACCTTGGATATAATTATTTAAGACAGAAAGGTAAACCTGCTACGGCAGAAATTATCTTTAAAGCTAATACTCTTTTATTTCCAAATGCAGCAAATACCTATGACAGTTATGCGGAGGCTTTAAGTTTCAATAAGAAATTTAAGCTAGCCATCAAAAACCATCAAAAATCTGTAGAACTTGGACGCTTGAATAATGATCCCAGCTTAAGTATTTTTATCGAAAACTTGCAAAAAGCACTAAAGATGGATAAATAGTAGGCTCGAATCACCACATCAAAGGAATCAAAGACAATAATGGCAAAATCGCTACTTTTTATCCCATATATTTCTGGATTCACTAATTTCGTTCAAATTACATGTCATTGCCCAACTACTTTCCAAACAGGAAAGCTTAAATTAATAATTATGGTGACTTGCTTTTTAAAATACACGATTGATCCCTTGAAAGTCAAAGAATTTGAACATTACGGTAAACTTTGGATTGACTTAGTCAATGAAATGGGGGGAACTCATCATGGCTATTTGAAACCCTACGAAGGACCAAATAATATTGGATATGCTTCTTTTTCGTTTCCTTCTTTGACCGCCTACGAATCCTACCGGAATGAAATTCCTAATTGTGATCAATGTCAGGCCGCCCTGGAGTACGCCACTAACACCGCTTGTATCCTTAGTTATGAAAGGTCTTTTATGCAGCCAATTTTTGAGGGTATAAAAGATAAAGCTCGGATTGAATAATCTAATCTACCCGTGGGCCCCGTTTCAAAAACGCCATTACCGCCTTTTTATAACTGACGCCAATCGGGATTTCTTTCGGGCCAATTTCAACATCTGTACTCGTAAAAGCACTTAATTTTCGGGTGTTCACAATGAAGGAACGGTGGATACGTAGAAAACTATCTGGCAATTTTTTTGAAAAATCACTGATCTTGTCTTTAGTAATGATATTCCGATTTTCACAATGGATACGGATGTAATCTTTGATGCTTTCTACGTACAGGATCGAACCAAACGGGACCTTATGGTTTTTTTTGTTGCTATTGATGTAGATATAGTCAACTCGCTTAGCATTACTAACGGATTTACTAAATAAGGTGCTTGGTTTTTCATCCATTTTCTCCCGCCGATAACGATCTACCGATTTAAACAAACGGGAAAATTTAATGGGCTTTAGTAAGTAATCAAAAGCATTGAGTTCATAACTTTCTACCGCAAAATTCCGGTAAGCAGTCGTGAAAATAATGCTGGGTGGCTGTTCCAAG
>CAXIDD010000762.1:0-2453 GCA_964021975.1 uncultured Saprospirales bacterium
AGTATCACCTTGGCGGGTTTCAAGCTCCTTTCGGAACCGCTCAAATGGTACAGATAGAGATTCCAGATTCAACAGCTATGCATATTCATTTACCGCTAGAAGAGTTATTTGAGCAGCTAGATTTAAGAAACCAATACCAGATTATGAGTCCTAGAAAAGAAGCCGTCCAACTGGCTGAAGTGATTGCAGACCTTTTTAAAGCCGTGTATGAAGATTAAGATATTACTTTGTTATGGATTGACCTTCTTTGTGGCGCTTTCTGAAAGCGAACCCTTGATTTATCCAGATTATTTCCCCAAGCCGCTATATGATTTTTCACAAAATCCATTGGCTACGGAAAAGGTAGCCTTAGGAAAAGCACTTTTTTATGATCCGATTTTGTCGAAAGACGAAACGGTTTCTTGTGCTTCCTGCCATTCTTCTTATAATGCTTTTGCACACACCGATCACGATTTGAGTCATGGGATCAGGGATCAAATCGGGACCCGTAATGCTCCCGCTTTATTCAATTTGGCTTGGCAATCTACTTTTATGTGGGACGGTGCCATCTCCCATTTAGATATGCAAGCTTTAGCTCCAATCACGCATCCCAAAGAGATGGACGAAGATATGATAACCTTGGTGCAAAAGTTGCAGGAGCATGATCAATACCCCTCCCTTTTTTACAAGGCATTTGCCGACAGTATGGTTACAGGTGAACATTTGCTGAAAGCCATTTCCCAATTCCAACTGACTTTAATATCGGCTAATGCAAAATACGATCAGGTCAAAAACGGAGAAACCCAATTTTCAGAGCAAGAGCAACGAGGATATTTACTTTTTCAAGAAAATTGTAATACTTGTCATACCGAGCCATTATTCTCGAATTATACTTTTGCCAACAATGCCTTGTCAATAGATACCACACTCAATGATTTTGGTAAAGGTCTGTTGACTGGACAGCAGCAAGATAGTTCGAGGTTTAAAATTCCTTCTTTGCGCAATCTAAAATACAGCTATCCTTATATGCATGATGGCCGCTTTCGTAAATTGAATCAAGTACTCGAACATTATACCAGTTTATCCGAAGAGGAGTTGAAATTTAGTAACCTGGAAAAGCCCATTGTTCTAGCTATAAAAGAGAAAATAGATTTGCAAGCCTTCCTACTGACATTAAATGATGTTGAATTTGTCTTTAATCCACAACACCAATTTCCAAGAGATTTCTTCTTCCCAAAGGAAGAGAAGCGTCAATAATGGCGTCCAAGTTCTTAAATCAAAACTATGAAATTACCAATTACAATTTGCCTTCTATTTTTAAGCTCAATAGCTTTTTCCCAGCTAAATCCGGGGATTACCGCCTGGTTGCAAAATACTACGGAAACGGGCCGTTATTATCTCACGGGGAATCCTACCACTCTTGATATAGGCATACTTTATAACTGTCAAAAAATAGAGTATTCTAACGATTTTGTTTACGTGACTACTAATGGTATCCCCGCGTATCCAACAGGCCCATTTGGAAATAGAAATCAAGTTATTGCGGAAAGTCAAAATGCGATTTATCGCATCCCTTTAAATCCGCAAAAAAATGAAGGTATACCGGTATCAACTACGGGAGGAAACATCGGTATTTTTATCAATGGTGTTTCTTTGTTTGATTATAGAGATGGCGTAGGCTGGAACCCCCAAACTAATGACCTCTGTGGAGGACCTGGCCGTGATAGATGTCCAGGTGGACCGCAAGGAAATACAGCTTGGCGACGAGATGCCATCCCCGCTGAGATGGCCGGATTTGACTGTTCAAAAGCTCATCCCGCTAATGGGAATTATCATCATCATCAAAATCCGTCTGCGTTCAAACTCGATTTAAATGTAGTCTCAGATATTTGTAATTTATATGATGCCGATGGTCTATATGCAATAGATAGCACCCAACATGCTCCTCTGATTGGTTTTGCTTATGATGGTTTCCCTATTTATGGAGCCTATGGCTATAAAAACAGGGATGGTACAGGTGGTATAGCACGCATCAAATCAAGCTACGAGTTGCGAGATATTTCCCAACGGACCCACTGGGCCGATGGTACTGATGTAGCCGATGGGCCAGCCGTAGATAATACCTATTTTTTAGGCTATTTCCGGGAGGATTATGGCTTTATTCCACGTCCAGAAGAGCCAGATTACCTGGATGAGCACAACGGTCGTTTTTGTATAACTCCAGAATACCCTGAAGGTACCTATGCTTATTTCGCTACCGTAGATGAAAATTGGAACTCTGCTTATCCATACGTAGTAGGTCCTAACTTTTACGGTGTTGCTAGTGATCGAAAAGTGAATAGCGTAACGGAAGCAACTAGTGTTTATTCAAGTATCACCACAAGCTTAGTGAAGCAACAATTAGAGCGATTAAATATGTCGGTTTTTCCTAATCCAAGTTCTGATTATTTACAAGTAAGTTTAGATGGATTTTC
>CAXIDD010000763.1:0-2445 GCA_964021975.1 uncultured Saprospirales bacterium
GGTGGACAGGGTTGGATACAGTTCTGCGTAAGCCAATAAAACAGAACGGATATATTCGGCATACTTTTCTTCATTGGTAATTTGGAACAAATTGCCAGCCATTTGGAGTACAAAGAAATTAAGTTTATGCCGTTCGTGTGTGTAGCCACCCGCCATATCTTTTGGGACTGGTACTTGTGGGCCTAGCAGGATTTGTGCATCAACAATAGTTTGGGCTTCCTTTAATGTTTTTTCAAAAAGACTATTGCTGTAATCGCTTTTACGAATTTCAGATACGCCTTCTTGAGTAAGGATTAGATTAGGATAGTTTTGGGCTACTGCAGAGCTAGTAAGCCATAGTAAACATATACTTAGGCGTATTTTTTTGGTCCAATTTTCTAGAGCTGCCATAAATAGTTAAATTGTAATTAAGAGATTTGATAAGCAGTATTTTGGCAGCAAGTGTTTGTAAACCAAGCGCCTGAAAAGACTTTTTGTGTTAAAAGGAGGCAGCGTGATTGCTTAAATTAACGTGAATCTAAAAAAATACACGCTGCCAACAAAATGTATGAAACTTAAACTAAAATATTGTCTTCTTCTAAAACTGCTAGTTGTTTAGAAGCTTCTTCAAAATGGATAATAGCTATTTGCGATCTAAGCTCATTCGGTAGATTTTCCCGAAGAGCAAAGGTCATTAATCGTCTAAATTCGAGTGAAAAAAAGCGCTGTTGCTTTTGGATTTATTTAGGAACTAAGGGGTTAATTTTTGACTATATTCGTATACATCACTTAAGTGTGCGCGCATTGCTTGAGCGGCCAATTCTGGCTCTTGTGCAATGATATGGTTAAGGATGGTTTGATGCTCCTCACTTGCATTTCGATTATCGCTACAAATATCTAAAGTGATAAAATTGTTGATAATGTCAGGAGTGATAATCATCATTAGAGACCGCGAAACCGTATTCTTACTAGCCTCGGCAATTTTCAAGTGGAAAATTAGATCTTCTTCTACTGCCACTTCTCCACCTTCTACTTTTTTCCGGTGGTTAATCAGGGCTGTTTGCAGATTGACAATATCTTCTGGTGTCCTTCTTTCTGCAGCGAGTCTAGCTGATTGTGTTTCTAATAAAACCCTGGTTTCTACCAGTGATCTAAAATCACTATTTTCCATTTTCAGCACATCTGAGATCAAACCTTCTAAAGCTGCAATTCCTAGACCAGCAACGATGGTACCACTTTGAGGCATCGTTTTTAGAATACCATAAAACTCTAGTTTTTTAATGGCATCTCTCACGTTTGTTCTACCTACACCTAGTTTTTCAGCTAATTTTCTTTCAGGTGGTAAGCGATCTCCTGGCTTTAGTTGCCCCGAAGTAATCAGACTCCTAATTTGCCGAATAATTTTATCAACTGGTGTCTCAATATTTATTTCCCGAAAACTTTGTAGCAGATTCTCTTTCATAATTGGTTTTTCGCGTTAAATATAAATTGGTCGACCAATTTGTTGTTGACCAAATGTAACCACTTATTTTAGTTTTTCCAAAATTTGTTTCATGATTTAAGTAATTATTGGGATAAAAACATAGGTGAGATGCACAAAAACCTTAAAAACTATTGAATTGGAGTATCGATAGTTGATTGGTTTAGAATACCATAAAACACTTTCAGAAGAGTAAAATTTACTTTGTACCCATGATTAAATACTGATAATCCAATGCTTTATCATTGGTTTCAATACTACTAAAGCCAGCTTCTTCTAAGTTGAGTTCTGCCACAAAAAGCGGTACTCTGTCTTCTTGTGGAGGGCCAAGCGGCGTCTTTTTCCTTTTAAAATCAAGGATCAAAATTTTGCCACCTTTTGGCAAGGCATTGAGTAATTTTTTTAGATAGCTGATTCGAATGTTCTCTGGGATATACATGTAGGTGTTGACCATAATGATAACATCGACTTCCTCATTATTCAAATTGGGATCATCAGGCTGAGCAAAACGAGCTTCTAGACGAGCCTGATCTGCTTCTGTGAGTTCCATTACTTTGGCACTATCTAAATACTGGATAAATTTTTGGTCAATATCAATCGCGATTACTTTTTTAGCCTTGCGGGCAATTCTAAAAGCAAAGTAACCGGTACCAGCTCCAATATCTGCAACTACCTTATCAGAGATGTCCCCCATGAAATCAATCACTACATTGGGTTTCTGCCAGATCACTCGATTGGTATTGATGTAATCCTCTTTGATGTCATTGGAGCTTTGACCATTCGTATTTGAACGATTATTTGGCGAATTAGAACTTACTTCAGTTGGAGTTTCATTAGAATCCGATTGATTAATACTACTCGGACTGTTAGGTTGACAGCCATTGGTCAATAGGACAACCAAGGCCAGTAAGATATTTAAAAAGTAAGTCTGTTTCATGTGTTTAAAAATTTGGTAATGATTTGAAAGTGAATTAATTACAAAATTT
>CAXIDD010000764.1:0-2435 GCA_964021975.1 uncultured Saprospirales bacterium
ACCTGTGGCATGTCTGCCTGGGCGACCAACCAAATGATTCAGGTAGGTGGTCTTTATCGAGTCCGGTATACGGGAAAGCCATTGTTTCTTCCAATTAAGATGCGTGCTTTAACAACGGGTATGGAACTTCAATTTAGCGATGCTTTAGATCAAAAAGCTGCTACGGATCCTGCTAACTATACTATCAGCACCTGGGATTTACAACGTTCTCGTAGATATGGTTCTGACCGATATAACCTTCAGGAACTAAAGGTTGAAAACATTAGCCTTTCCGAAGACGGCCAGGTCCTACATTTACAATTACCTGAAATTGCCCCCACTTGGGTAATGGAAATTAAATATAAGCTTCAGGGAAAAGATGGGACGGCATTTGAGGGTGCTATACAGAATACTATTTATGAATTGGAGGAAAAATAGAAGGTCCTCTTCGAAGCCTTAGGCACCCTAATTTAATGCCTGATCTTTCGATAAATGAAAGAACTCATACTAGGGATTTGATAAAAAACGACACCTTGAGGAAAGTAATTATTTTAGGAAGTGCTAGGAGAAATGGTGAGACTAAAAAAGTTGTTAGCGAATTAATTGAAATGTCCAACTGGGACTTGATTGACTTGCTGGATTTCAATATTGCTCATTTCGACTACCAACATTTGAATAAAGCCGATGATTTTATTGACTTAATGAAGAGAATAGTTACTAACTATGATGTCTTGATTTTTGCCACTCCTGTTTATTGGTATTCAATGAGCGGCATTATGAAAGTTTTCTTTGACAGGTTGACTGATTTATTGCGGATTGAAAAAGAACTTGGTCGAAAATTGCGAGGTAAATCTATGGCAGTCATTAGTTCTTCGAATGGGAATAATTTAGAAGACAACTTTTGGCTTCCTTTTAAGAAATCAGCTGAATACTTAGGCATGCATTACATCATTGATTTACATACTTACCAAGGTAAAAGTGCCACGGATAAAATTATTCAATTCCAAAAAACAATAGAGGATCTGACCACCATTTAGGCTAAGTCCTGCATCTGTCCAGGAAATATTAACCAACAAAACTTGGATGAAAACCTTTAAACGCATCTCTCTAATTATTCTTAGCATTCTATTGTGGACCGCCTTTATTGCCTTTGGACTTATAAATGGATTTCTATTACAACCGATTATTTCTAAAAATACTCCTGAGGCATTTGTTGAAGCCACCAAAGAAAAAATAGGCGATGCGTTTGTCGGTAATTTTGCAATGACCTTAATAGAAAATGGCGTCCCCACAAAACCGTTTTTTTATTCCGTTGACCAAACTGTAGATGAGCATACCCTTTTCCCGGTTGCTTCTATCAGTAAATGGGTAACCTCTTTTGGTGTTTTAAAATTAGTAGAACAAGGGAAAGTAGATTTAGATAAACCTGTTGAAGATTATCTTACCCGATGGCAGCTACCTGAAAGCGAATTTGATCATAAAAAGGTAACTATCCGAAAGTTACTCTCTCATTCGTCAGGTTTAGTAGATGACCTTGGTTATGCAGGTTTCACCGCTAATCAGCCGGTACAAACCATCGAAGAATCATTAATCAAGGCTGCAGATGCCCCTTATTCTGAAGGTGTTGCACGAATCGGTTATGAGCCTGGTACTAAGTATATGTACTCTGGAGCAGCTTATACTATTTTACAATTATTAATCGAAGAAGTCTCTGGTCAATCCTTTCAAGATTATATGACAAAAATGGTTTTTGAACCATTGGGCATGGATCATTCGACTTTTGTGCTAAATGAAAAAACACAGCTCAAATTGGCTCAGGTTTATAAAAATAATGGTACCACCAGGCCAATCAATACATTTACGGCCCTCGCCGCCGCTTCCCTATTTACTTGTACGGAAGATTTATCAAAGTTTCTATTGGCAAATATTTCAAGTAACCAGGTGCTTTCGCAAGAAACCATTACAGAAATGAGTGCCCCAGAAACGTTTATCGGTGATATTGGAATTTATGGACTAGGGCCTCACCTTTATAGTCAGAATGATCAGCACTCCAATATAATTGGCCATGATGGCAGTGATAATGACGCGATTAATACGGCTGCCAGAATTGACCTCCAATCCAAAAATGGAATCATTATTTTAGAAACAGGCCATTATGACATTGCCTCTTCAATGGCTGATGAATGGATTTTTTGGAAAGCCGGCATTGCAGATTATGTAGTTATCCAACGGAACAAACCCTTTCTACTAACGCTTCTGGCAATAGGTTATGCCATCATTTTTATTGCAGCATTTTTTATCATTCGGAAGAAGAAAAAGACTTATGCATTAGACTCTGGCCACTAGAAAACAACACACCCTTCAAGCTTTAACTACTTTTTCGCTGATTACTTTTTATAATGTCTTGCTCCATGTAGATTAATCGACTACCTTTCTACCGAGCAAATAAAAAAAAT
>CAXIDD010000765.1:0-2426 GCA_964021975.1 uncultured Saprospirales bacterium
GGTCGATCCTCCTCCGTCAGAATTCCTTCGCTTGTAGAGACAAAATCAAATTGCTCATTAATGGTATAACGCCAAAGGCCATACTCCAGTAAAAAAGAATGCTGACCAAACCGGTACAACTCCGCCACATTAGGAGGTCGCCAAGCTGTTCCTATATTGGTGCGAAAGTTACTCTCCGGACTGATTTGTTTTTTGTAACCAAGTGTGGCCGTGAAATTATTATATTCAATCGTATTCTCATAGATGGTATTATCTGGTTCTCGCCCCGTAATTTCAGCATCCATCCAGTCGTATCGCAATCCTAATTCAATGGTATTATTACCAAATTGAGTGGATTCAATTAAATAAGCCCCCAAGCGCTCGCTGTCAAAATTTGGAACAAAAGGCACCGTATTGGTGCCTGGCAGATTGTCATTAGCCTGATTCTGCCATTGTACCCCCATTTTACCAGAAAAAGGACCGATGTCAGGATGTACCCAATCTAGATCAACACTATTGGTTACCAATTCCAAATCAATATTTGGTGCGTCCCCCCGACGTAAACCAAACTCTTTTCTTGCGTTGATTTGGTGGCCATACTTCAACTCTAGCGAATGATTGCTGCCAGTATAAAGTGCAGTAGCTTTGTAAAGATCATGCCGAACTTCCTGCCTTGGTTGCCCGATATCGTAGGTGAAGTTATTGGTGAAAGCGGGCACCTCAGCTTCAATAGCTCGCTCCAAATCATCTAAATTTGAAAAAGTAGAACCCAATAAAATACCTAAATTCTGATCGAATCTGCTGTAGTATCCCTCTATATCCAGATTGGGAAATGGATGGATCCGAAATCCTCCGTAATAACTTTCTTCCTCTTTCCCGGTATTTGACAAAATATAGTTAGGGGCTTGTAAATCGCCCTGTTTGAGATAGGATCCGCCGGCCATCAGACTTAGCCATTTGAAGCCTTTCCGAAGTTCGATATTGCCTTCTCCAGATTGACCATTGGATTTACCAACCAACCCAAACTCACCTGTCAAAGGAGTCGATAATTCCATTGGAGCAGGATTGGTCAAAATGACGCCCCCCAGAGCCTCAGGACCAAAACGTACCGTAGCTGCTCCTTTAATCACCTCAATTTGATCAATGGAGGAGGGATCAATTTCTGGGGCGTGGTCAATACCCCAGTTTTGAAATTCATGCCGCAACCCATTATTAATTACCAATACCCGACTACTATGCAAACCATGAATAATGGGCTTTGCTACATTTTGACCAGTACTAAGCATACTTACGCCACTAATTTGACTAGCAGCTTCCGCGAAGCTTTCTGTTTGAACACTCTCAAGGGCCTCACCACTCAATTTAGCGGTAGTGGAAGATTGGAGACCTCCCCTACTATACTCAGCTTCTACAACGATCCCCTCCATAATGGTTTGCTCCGGAGCGAGCTGTATCTCCATATAATCGTGGTGAAAATCGTGGTGATGTGATTTGGTTTTATAGCCGATATAAGAAAATGTAAGATCGTATTCTTTTTCGCAAAGGTCCAGAATTTCAAAGTTGCCTTCCTCATTTGTTATGGTTCCAATCGTGGTGCCTTCTAGTAAAACATTGGCATAGGCAAGTGGCAGTTTAGTGTCTTGGTCAACAACTTTTCCCATAATTTTATAAGTGCAGGAATCTTGTCGTTGACTGAACATAGAAAAACTCATGACCATCATCAAGAGAAGACTCAAGACTATTTTAAAATTATAGTATTCGAAAACCTTTTTCACTTACTGATCTTTTTATGGAGACAAGATAACACTTTAAATGCATCAATGTTGCATATGCTTAAAGTTAAATGTAGCTCCCTGCTGCTTAATGGTCTATTCTGCTACTTTTTCTAAAAGTACAAATACTTTTTACATGCCCAAACACCTGATTTTATTCTTTTGTACCATAAAGTCTTGACTTGAAAAACTTCTAAGTGCTTTTTTCTACCTACGCTTTATAAAGATTTTCCTCTAGACTTTAATTGAATTTATAGCTAGTATTTCTGTACAAAAGGTTTTCAATCTCCTCTTTATATAAAAGTCTTTTCGTCCAGATCTAACGCTTACTTCAAGCACGAGGATAAAGATTTCATGAACCATATGCAACGTTGTTGCATTATAGTTATATATTTACAATATTATTGAACACGTAAACTTTTTAAGTATGACACAACGATTACTTTTATTTATAGTTTTTTGTTTGACTCCATGGATTCTCTCCGCCCAATTGAGTACAGTTACCTCAGTACAGCTTGAGTTCGCAGGAAATAACGGAACTACGGTTACAGCCTCGGCTACTGATTCAGGAAACGGGTTAGCAGTAGATGGTAGTATCAACTTGAGCGAAAGTATAGAATATACCTTATCCATTACCTTATTTAATGGGACAAACAATATTACTTCAGAGGTAAC
>CAXIDD010000766.1:0-2417 GCA_964021975.1 uncultured Saprospirales bacterium
GCGCATTTTGTAAGCTTCTGTAAATTCCCCATTTGGGTCGCACAAATTCAGCTCCCGGTCTCCAATTAATGATATCGTCATCAGCGTAGGTCATTAAAACGGCCCCATCACTCAAACGCTTAATTTCTATTTCATAACTTCCAGACGCGCCGTACTCAATGGTTTCGCTGACCTCCAGCCAAGTGCCTATAAAGGGGGCTAAACTTGTTTTTGTCAAGGTGACTTGTCGATCAGTTTCGGCATAACGCAATTCTAGTTGATCAGGATTCCCTTTCCGAGTAGTAAGGGTATACATCGGCATACTGGCCAATGATCCACCAACAGATTTCAACTGGTGCAAGTGTGTGAAATTTGGTGAAGATTGAAATCCGGAATCTAATTTAAACTTCCATTTATAGGCTACTTTTTCTCCTTCTACGCCTAATAAGTTATCTGGAGATTTATCGTAGGATTTTATTTCATTACGCTGCCTATCGAAATTAAGGCACCGATCATTATCAGGGCTAGTATGAATAAAAAAGCGGAATACGTTGACATTTAATTCCGTATCAAAAAACTCATCAATATGTTCCCCGAATGCTGCATGATTACAATCTGGCACTTCTATAGGATTGGATCCCGGAGCCAATATGGAAGTAATCAATTCATAGGTATTCCCAGGTCCATCAGCATCTAATACCACTTGTCCGTTTCCTGGTTGGAATAGACAAAAAAGTAATACAATTGACAAGGATAATGATTTCATATTTTTGGAAGTTAATGGATTAAATCAAAGCTGTAAGTAGGGCTAAAGATAAGCGAATACCGAACAAATCTAGCCTTCAAACCTTCTAGAATAAAGTAATAAAATTATAATGATTAAAATAGCACAACGTTACGGTTTAATAATGATGGGCGGATTCATCGCCTTCTTTCTTTCTATGTATGCCATTGGTTTGGCACAAAATTATTGGTTGCGATTATTCTTCGTAGTTAGTCACTTAGGTGTCTTATCGCTTAGTATTAATGCTTATCGCAGAGACGAGTTAAATGGAGGCACCAACCCAAAACAAAGTGTGAAAGGTGTCGCCCATGGTATGGCTACTTCTTTTATAGGGGTTCTTGGATTCTGTATATTCCTCTTCCTTTTTTTGACCTTAGACTCCAATTTAATGTCAGAAATTAATGCCCAATTCAGTGTAAGTAGAGGTTTTAATCCAGTAACCGCTGCTGCCTTTATGTTTGTAGAAGGAATTGCTGCCGGATTGATTGGTTCTTACGTCCTGACTAGAATTGTCGATAGTAAATTAGAAGCGATTGCCTAGAGCATAACAAAGAGATAAATATTCTCATTTTGTCTTTCCTAAAATTACTTAAATAAATCTATTGTAAAATCCAATAGGGTTGCATCCCCCGATCGACCATGACCTGGAACAATATATTTTACCTTTGGAAAATGGTCCCGCACTGCTATTACGCTGCTGGACCATTTTTCTATATTTGCATCTGCTAGATTACCTTTTCCTGCTCCTATCGACTTGACCAAACACCCACCAAATAGCGCTTTTTCCGAAGGAACATATGCTACAATATTATCTACGGTATGTCCTGGCCCGGGATAAAACAAATGTACTTGCTGGCCACCGATGTCCAAGATTTTTTCTTGACCAAAAATAGATTGTGGTGAAGTAAAACCAATAGCAGCAGCCAAAGTCGGGGTCTGTTCTTGTCCGTAAGAAGGAATACCTTTTTGATGAAATAATGGAAGGCCAAGCAAACAATCTTCATGAAAATGGCCCGCCACGACAGCCTTTATAACTACTTTCTTTTCGTTTTCCAGCCAATTTATCAAGGCTTCTGTAGCCATAAGATTAGCCGGTGTATCAAATACAATGGCTTCTCCTTTGTGAATATAAATCATCCCATTGCTTCGTACTTTACCATATGATTCGGTATCTAAATAAGACCAATGGGTCCAGGTATTTGGACTCAGTTGTTCAATCACTAAGCCTTGACGCTCTAAAATAACTGCACCAATCTTAGGGCTACAGGATTCAAAAAGGATTAGGCAAAATAGAAGTAAAAAAAAGATCCTGCTGAAGTTCATCTATCTAGTTTTTTAGTCGGGTAAAATAGAGCATGTTTGAGACAACGAAATTAAATAATTTAGTCGATCTTAACCATTCCTTACTCAGAAACTATTTTAGAATAACGCCCAATAAGACTCTATTACTTACTTATCCATTATATTTGTCAAAAAAAGTCCTATGCGTCTAATCACTTTGGTTTTACTATTGGCAGTCTTATCGGCTTGTAAACAAGCTCCAAAGGTGAGTTTTGAAGAAAATAAAAACATGCTTTCTCCGCGAGATCGCTACGGTGATTTATTTACCGAAGCTCAAATGGCCGCTATATTTCCAGATGGGAAGACCTTTGTA
>CAXIDD010000767.1:0-2413 GCA_964021975.1 uncultured Saprospirales bacterium
AAATATGAAGCGTTTACTTTGTATCACTTTAATAACTCCATTTCATTCTTAAAAAAACGGCCTGAATCGGACTGGTATAGCTACCATCCTGACTATTTAAAATAATCTGTCCAACTAAATCTAAGTCCCAATTATTGGCAATGGACACCGTTGCGGTTGGGTTTATAAAAAGCGGATGGACTTCAACTGGACTGTAAATGATGGCTATTCCACTAGTCACTAAAGGCGAAATGGGATAACTAACTTGTCCAAAAAGGGCATGTCGATAAGGATATAAATTATCTGCGGCTAACTCAAAACTGAACAATTGACTAATATCTTGTTGAGTAGAGCCATTGCTATTGTACAAGTAACCTCCATTCAGGTATAAGCTATTCTCAAAAATGTAATCAGTACCTAAGGTCAGTGCAAAACTAGTAATTTGATCTTTTTCCAAAGGAAAGAACGCGGTCCATTCTCCTTTAAAGCCCAAGTCTTTAATTGAACCAGCCCAGCCACTACCAATGGCTATTTGGTCCTGAAAGTACCCCCCGATCACCTGAAAGTCATAAGCCCAACGATTGAATTGCCAGCGACTCGCAATGACGGTTTCTTCCCAAGAGTTTGCCGCCTTTGCAACTAGTTCTATGCTGGAGGCAAAACCTAAATACCGCTTAACACTTAAAGCATCACTCCCCGGACGTTCTTCATAATCAAAATCAGTAAAGGCAAAGGCATTAAAAATATCATTAGGATTCCAGACGCTATTAATCCCCCAGTTAATTCGCTGCCGGCCGGCCCGAATTTCCCAATCATTTTTATTATACTCTAGGTACAAACGATCGAGCATCGTGTGGATGACCCAGGACGGTCGATCCAAGAGTACAACTGACCAATCAAAATAATCATTATTAACGTCAGCAATCTGAGCCGCATATTCGGGTGTCGCTCTGACGATATCACCATAAAATGCACGGGTACGCAGCTCAGCCCTAAAAGTCAAATGCTCATTGGGGTACCACCTGAAATTTAGTCGATTGTGAATTAAGTTATCTTGCTGGTAATTGTCTCCAAATGGATTCTTGACAAAGATTCCTGTCTGTAGATTTTTCACATATCCATTAAGCGTCCAATTACGCTCCTTGGCTTCTTGCGCAGATAGTTGAGCTATACAGAACAGTAATATTAATATGGTGTATAATGGCCCTTTCATGGCTTATACGTTTTGTTCTTTATCTTCTGAAATTTGACCGTCGACTAATGTAATCACCCTTCTTGCTCTATCGATCACCCGTTGATCATGAGTAGAGAAAACGCAGGTGATGTTTTCTTCTTTATTCAGTCTAGCCATGATATCCAGCAGTGTGGTGGTAGATTGAGAATCTAGGTTCGCAGTAGGCTCATCAGCTAGGACGAAGGCAGGTTTGGCTGCTAGTGCTCGGGCTACAGCTACCCGCTGTTGCTGTCCACCAGACAATTCGGCTGGTCTTTTTTCCATTTTATCCTCTAATCCAACGGCTTTTAATAGTTCTTGTGCCCGGGCGATTCTTTTTGCTTTATCTTGTTTTTGTAGCAACATAACAAAGGAGACATTCTCCGTGGCGGTCAATACTGGAATTAGGTTATAAGCCTGGAAAACAAAGCCAATTTTTTCCTTACGGAAATCAATCAGTTGATTGTCATTCAAATGGGCAATATCCGTCCCGTCGATGACAATATTGCCTTCACTTGGACGATCTAGGCCTCCAATAATATTAAGCAGTGTTGTTTTACCTGAACCCGAAGGTCCAACTATTGCCGTAAACTCCCCTTGCTCAATACTCAAATCTACACCATTCAAGGCATGCACAGGAATGGTTTTAGGATTGTATACTTTGGTAATATTTTTGGTTTTAATCACTTCCATTTATTCAGTTTTTTGTTTTTACTAATAAGCTGAGCAGACCTTGGCGATTCTTAGGTGTCTTGGGTGCCTGCCTGCTGCAGGTGAGGTTCAAAAAATAGTTTAGCATTCATTAAATGAGATTTTCTATGATCTCTATTGTGAACTACTGTGGTTCAAAAAACTAAAAAACGCTCTCCTACTAGTTTAAAAATTATATTTTCCGAATAGCCTCTACCGGCTTCAACCGAATCGCTTTCAAAGCAGGATAAATCGCTGCTAATAAAGCCGTCAAACTCACAGAAATAGCTACTTGCCAATAAACCGTCGGATCCAGATCAAAATAAATCATATCGGAAAGACCATACATTTTGAGCGAAGACGAAAATGCCGATAGATCCAAGCCGTAACGTCCAACATAAGCCGTGGTAATACCTCCTAGCAGTATCCCCAAAGGCATACCAACCATACATAAGAGTAAAGTTTCAAAAAGAATCATACCAAACACCTTGACTTTATTCATCCCAATGGCCATTAGCATCCCTAATTCTC
>CAXIDD010000768.1:0-2411 GCA_964021975.1 uncultured Saprospirales bacterium
AGATTACTGGAATTGATATTTCAGAAGTATCGATTCAAAAAGCTAAAGATAAAATTGAATCTACCAAAGATGGCTTCGAATTGACGCTGCAAAGTCTCTTGAATGCAATTGATAAAGATATTGATACAATAAATCTTTATATTTAATTAATAGAAACAAAATAACTTCTAAGTCAAGACAACTTTACTCTAAATGGTCTAACTTATTTATTTTCGTTTTCTAAAAAGTCCTGAAAGGATAATAAATTACTTACATAACTCAAATCTGATAAAAACCTTTTTTATGGCTGATTCTGTCCAATTTCCTAATAATAAAAAACCAAAATCCTTCTGGAAACGTCCCGAAGGAACGACCGGCTTGATTTTTATGTTGGCGCTGATTGCAGGTGGGGGCTATTTGTTAGTTTCTTATTTGCCGCTACTCATTGGTCTAGCTTCTAATGTACTTTACCTGGCAGGTATGCTCTTGGTCTTAGGAGCAGTGCTATATATGGTATTGGATCCTAAAATGCGGAATTTGGTATGGTATATGTACAAAAGCATCATGCGGACATTGACGGGGTGGTTTGTAACCATTGATCCAGTAGGCATATTGAAGAATTATGTTTCTGATTTAGAAAGTAATTTGGCAAAAATGCGCAAGCAGATTGGCTTGATCCGTGGTCAGATGCGTAAAATTGCTACGCTGATTGAAGACAATACCAAAGAGATTAATAATAACATGAAATTGGCTAAGGCTGCACAAAAAGCGGGTAAAGAAAAGCAAATGTTGCTTTCATCTCGCAAAGCTGCTCGTCTTAAAGATACCAATCAAAAATATCAGGCACTACACAACAAGATGGAGGTACTGTATCGCATCCTTAATAAGATGCACGGCAACTCTGAAATCTTATTAGAAGATACCAAGGATCAAGTTAAACTGAAAGAGCAAGAACGTAAAGCAATACGGACCTCACATTCCGCTATGAAATCAGCGATGAGTGTAATCAGTGGAGATCCCGATAAAAGAGCTATGTTTGATATGGCCATGGAAGCAGTAGCAGATGATGTTGCCAACAAAGTAGGGGAGATGGAGCAATTCATGGAAATGTCCTCTAGCTTTATGGATAGCGTTGATTTGCAAAACGGTATTTTCGAAGAAGAAGGCCTTCAAATGCTCGAAGAATGGGAAAAGAAAAGTACCTTACTCCTTATGGAAGGAGGACAAATGAATACCGAAACATTTGATCTGGATTCTCCGGTTGCTCGTCCGGAAGAGCAAAAACGCTCTAATTCAGACAATGAATACGACAACCTCTTTGGCTAGTTGTCAAATGTTGAATTGTTAAGGTGATGGATCGATGAGTTCTAATTCATCAATTCATCACCTCAATAATTTATCGGTTAATAATAGGTACCACTCACGGCAGCCGCGGCATCAATCTTACCATAGCCGAAGTTGCCATCTTTACTTGGATAAAATTGGGAAGCATTTTTCAGTCGCTGCAATACTTGATTGCGAGACATATTTGGGTTAGTAGCCCAAACTAAAGCTGCAATCCCCGCAGTCGTAGCTGTCGCGGCTGAAGAACCTCCAACGTTAGCTGGTGTATTCCCATTTAAGAAAAGTGTCAGTGCCGTCCGGTCATTATCACTTCTGCGTTGCATAACCGCTACAAAGTCTACATCAGAACCATCGTGACAGGTATTACACTTTTGTAATGGTAAACCATCTTTTACACCTGTTACCGCAACGGTTTCATCCATCCAGGCTGGGAAAATAACGCCCCACCAAGAAGTCCAACTTAAGGAAGTACCTGCGGCAGCGAAGATTAATTTACCACGACCATAAGCATAACGTACGGCATCTGCCACACGGCTACTGGAGAAGACATCACCAATTGACATACTAATGATTTTTACATCGGAGCGATTTGCCGAATAAACCAATCCATCCGCTACACCACGTTTTTCATTAGAGCCATTAATGACTACGTCACTCGTCACTCTTAAAGAAACTAAATTAGCATTATAAGCTGCTCCAACTACCGAGTTATTGTAACCTCTTGGACCAGCCGCTAAGCCAGCCATTTGCGTACCATGTCCACACTGATCATCTGGACCATCCAATCTAGCCCACCACCAAGAACCAGTTTTATAGTAACCACGTCTGGTATGACTACGACCTTGAGATAAACCTTCATTAAAGTTACCATTTAGTTTGGATTGATTAGGAGAGGAGCCGGTATCCAGAATGGAAATGGTGATCCCAGAACCAGAGCTGGTATTCCAGGCAGCAGGCACATTCGCTTCGTTTAGGTGCCAGGAAACTCTTGCCTGAGGTGTGGTGACATTATAATCTGCACTCGGTACCACACTATTGACCGTAATACCACATCCAGAACCAGAGCGGAGGCCTGCTTCTTCAGATCC
>CAXIDD010000769.1:0-2407 GCA_964021975.1 uncultured Saprospirales bacterium
TCACTTTCCCGCTACAAGGCATCCCTGACAATGTAACCAATGCCCCTGATTATCATGATAACTTCACCTTCCAGGCCAACAACTGGACCTTGAATAAGCCAATTAACCTAGAGGAAAGTCGCTTCAAGCGTTCATTACGCACCATAGGACCACAGCTGGTCGTCGAGCAGCTGATTCACGAATCTGGCAGCTACGGGATGGAAAGACGATTTGCTAAAATCGATGGGGAATGGACCTTGATCTACTACCAAGGTATTAATCCCATCAACCGAAACGGTTAATGTTCCTAAAAAGAAGCTGAAATTTCTCCTAAATCTTATTAAATTGTAGGAAGTATATCTTCCATCATTTTAATAAGATTCATGATGCTAACATCCTCTTTATTCTTCAAGCTCCGTTCTTTAAGTCTTATTTTCCTCTGTAGCTTATTTGCTTTTAGTGCCAGCGCACAAAAGGCAGATCGTGATTTTGAACAAATCAAAAGCTTACTGTTTACGCAACAAACTGCTTGGAATGAAGGTAATATTGACCAATTTATGGAAGCCTACTGGAAATCTGACGATTTGCAATTTGGGGGCGCTTCTGGCATTACACGGGGTTGGCAAGCAACTTTAGATGGTTATAAAAAGCGCTATCCAAACAAAGCGGCTATGGGCCAGCTCACTTTCGAAGTCAAAGATTTGAGCAAACACAGCAAAAAAGTGATCTCCCTAACTGGAAGTTGGTACCTGAAAAGAAGTATTGGGGATATTGGTGGCCATTTCTTACTCATCTGGAGGAAGATCAACGGTCAGTGGAAGATTGTGGTAGATCATACCAGTACTCAAGCAAGCTAAAACTGTCAATATGTAAATCCTATTCCTTACCTAAATACTATTTCCATGAAAGTCAAACCCTGCGATCATCTACAAAGTCTCAATGGCATTAAAAAAGCTAGAGCCTACGAATGTGAAGAATGTATCAAGTCCGGAGACAAATGGGTTCATCTCCGGACTTGCCAAACCTGCGGCACTACACTTTGCTGTGATTCTTCGCCCAATCAACATGCTACAAAGCATTTTAAGGAAACTGCTCATCCCATTGTCCAGTCAGCCGAACCTGGCGAGCATTGGTTTTGGTGCTACGTAGATAAGATTTTTAAGCCTTAGAAGCTGACGTTCAGTCCTAAGATCGAACAATTGCTTCCGCCTCTATCTCTACCAAATATCCTTCCCCAATCAAATCTGCACGGATGAGGGTATTGGCAGGTTGTATGGTCCCAAACACCCGTCCATGGACTTTGGAGATGGGCTCCCAATCTTGCATACGCTGAATGTATACCCGTGTACGTACCACATCTTCGAGTCGACCGCCCAGCGATTGAATAGCCCCCTCGATTTTATCTAATACAAACTGTGCTTGGGCAGCGGGATCTGTGCCTCCAATCATGCGCGTACCATGGGTAGCAGTAGTCCCCGAAACCAAAATTCGGTCTCCTATCCGTACTGCCCGGCTAAAGCCGGCTAAGTCTTCCCAGATCGTTCCGCTGAGTGCTTTACTTCGATGTGGTCCGGTTTCTATGGCCGGATAAGGAACGGGCAAATGATTTAGATGATGACTCAAAGCTCCAGAAGCAGTCAAAAATGGTGGTTTCCGATATTCATCACCACAATTACCAGGTATTGTTTCGAAGGTCGCCAAGACTTCTTGAATCTGTGCTTGCTCTTCGGTACTTAAATCAAAATCAAACAAGCGCAAATTAGAAGCAACGTGCCTGGACTCTCCCAATCGAGCCCCGATGATGATCCCTCCTACCGCTGGTTGTTCAAGCATATATTTTGTCGCAATATTTGCAATAGAAACGCCTTTAGTTTGGGCTATTTGTTGTAGCTTTTCCAGCAGATTTTGAAAAGAATCCCAGCCACCAGCTGCATCAATAAAACGTTTATACTTCATTTGAGACCAATTCGACATTTGATCGGCAGGTCGGTCCTTTTGGCCCAACCATTTTGAAGTTAAAAGACCACCCGCTAAGGTTCCAAAAGCGAGGATCTTCACGCCATGAGCTAGACAAACTTCGGTCATTGCTGCTTTACCTCGCTGATCAATCAGTGAATAGCTAATTTGATTGGAAACTACTTTTATACCACTTTCTAAAACCAGATTGAGATGTGCAGCATCAAAATTGGTTAAACCTATGTGCCGAATTAATCCTTCTTCTTTCAACTCTTGCAGCCAAAATAAATCATCCAACCACTGAGGGTCTGCGTAATTCCAGGCATGGTATTGAAGCAGATCAATTTGTGTAGTTTGCAGTCGATCTAAGGACCGCTGCACGGCCTGTCTTACTTTTTCTTTTGAATTATTTCCTGGCTCTGGCACCCATTTGGTCAGCAATTGAACCGGATGAGCATCGGGCTTATTCTGG
>CAXIDD010000770.1:0-2401 GCA_964021975.1 uncultured Saprospirales bacterium
TAAGATCAAAAAGGTTGAAATATTTTCTCATTGGATAATTTAAATAAAAGATTACTCCACAAAGACATTTTTTCTTTGCGAAAAGAAATTAAAAACAAACTATAATTTGGCTTTGGAATGGACTAATTAGCTGATTTTGAGCTTGTTGTCTAGTTTATTTTTCTAATTGAAGGCGCAAAAATAGGCGTTTTTTATTAGAAAGTCTAATGTTATTCTTTTCTTATCTATTCTGTTTTACAGCCAAAGTAGATTAGGTATATTGAAGACAGAAAATTTCTATTCAATAACTTCTATTCATAAATCACCTGATGTTCCTAATTAATAAACCATTGTTCTTACTGATTTGCTGGTTATTACCAGCTTTGCTTACGGCCCAGGACTTCTTAAAAGAAGCAGACGATTACCTGTATCCTTTTCAAAAAGTTGAATCTAAAAATTTAGCCAATTTCATTAAGGAAATAGCCGCTGATAAACGGATCATCGGTTTAGGAGAGGTCTCTCATTTTACCAAAGATTGTTATGATTTAAAATCAGCCATTATCCATACTTTAATCGAGGAAGGTTATGATGGTTTGGTTTTAGAAGTAGATTTTGGACAAGCGTTAATCTGGAATGACTATCTGGTTAGTGGGGAAGGAAATTTGGATTCCATTGTAGCCCAATCTGGATGGTTTACTTATCGTACGGAAGAATTTAAAAGTCTTCTGGCTAATATTCGAGCTTATAACAAAACCAGCGAACAAGCCTTTCAAGTATTTGGAATGGAAATGACGGCTGTCAATCACAATATTTCTTGGTTACAAGCTTATTTTAAAAATATTTTACCTGAGAATAATTCGATTTTTGAGCGTTTAGCGCAAGAAAGAAACATCGTAGCTTTTGGAAGTTTTAATGCGACCGAACAATCAGATTATTGGACCCTATTTACGGAATTGAATACAATCCTAATGGATCATCAAGATCAGCTAAAGGCTGAAAAAGGAGCAGCTAAATACGCTATTGCACAACGGATCACAGAAATAATGCGCCAGTTTGCTACTTATATTGCTCAGGACGACTATGGTCTAAAGGGAGAATTTAGAGATCAATTTTCTGCTCGTAATGTCTATTGGTGTATGCAACAATTGGGAACGGATAGTCAGATTGCTATTTGGGCGCATAATGGACACGTTGCCAAAACGTCTATTCTGTTCAATTACGATGTTTTAGGGCATTATCTGGAACAGTGGTTTGGAGAAGCTTACTACGCTATTGGTTTTAATTGGAATAAGGGAGCCTTTGGTGCTTTTTCTAATGAAGGGTTCAAGCGTTGGGAATTTGAGGAAGTTTCAGAACCTTCTTTGAGTCGGGATTTTGCGGCTTTAAATGCCAACTACGCTTTATTAGATGTCCGGCGTTTTTTAGCAAAAGAACCGGCCCCCGATCATTTTCTCCGTCAAGCCATACCCGCACGAAGTGATATGTCGGAGTCTTATAATGAGAGCCGGTCGAGGATGATGGAAATTAATTTATCCAAAACCTTTGATGCTTATATCTACATCCATGATGCTAAATATCCAAGTGCGATATCCTGGTTACCTTAGTAGTGGCTTGCTTATTTTTGAGCATCTAAAATACGGTATTCACCATCCTTTAGTCTGGGTAAACCAATAGCCTTCCGAGCTTCATTTGTTTTTTGAAGATCAACGATTCCTGGAGGCAAGACTTTGTTGGATTTTACATCAAACTGCTGGTTGGTGCCGTAGAGTTGTGGCTCTTTCATGATTTTACCTTTGATGTTGTCATAAAAAGTAGCGTAAGTAATGGCAGGCATTCGGCCGGCTTTAACTTCTGCTTTTAACAGGGTGCTGTATTCCTGTAAATAAGTTGGAATATCCCAATCTTTTGGCGGGTGCATCAATAGCAATAATTGTACAAAAAAGTTTTTGTCGAGTAATTCTTCGGAGAGAAAACCATAGGTGGTGAAAATACCTTTTAAGGTCAAATGATTTTGCAAATCAATGGCGTGTTGCATTTGCCATAAGGAATCTTTTAGCGTTTCGTCAAGCTTCAAACCTAAAGACTGCTGGTATGCTATATACGCTTCAATTCCGGCAGCTTCATAAACTGAGTCCATTTGGGCGATTAGCTTATCATCCATTGTTTCACAGGATAGGTAATTCCGATATTTCTGATCACTTTCTTTAATTTCTGCCATCATTTCTTGGAGAAATGCAGTTTCATCTTTGGTGATAATTTTTTTATCTGCTGGGGCTTGCGCAGACATCAACATGGGCATTAAAATAAAGGTGATAAGGAATCGAATGATTTTAATTGAATTTTGCATGTTCTAATTATTTTATGTTCTCGAATGATTACGATTACAAAGTAAAGGCATGCAAAACACAAAAAGGGCGAGCCA
>CAXIDD010000771.1:0-2398 GCA_964021975.1 uncultured Saprospirales bacterium
TAAATCCTAGACTTAGGTGGTACGCTTTTAGTTAGCCAAACGTTACCCCCAATGATGGAGCTTTCGCCAATTTTAGTGTCTCCTCCTAAGATAGTAGCGCCAGAATAAATCACCACATGATCTTCAATTGTTGGGTGTCTTTTGGTTTGGGCTAAAGATTTCCGGACACTCAAGGCTCCTAAAGTGACTCCTTGATAGATCTTTACATAGTTACCAATTTCGCAGGTCTCACCAATGACGACCCCCGTACCATGATCAATACACAAACCGGTACCAATTTGAGCACCTGGGTGAATGTCTATACCCGTTTGACTATGTGCTCTTTCCGTTAGGATTCTAGGAATAAGCGGTACTTTCAGTTGATAAAACTCATGGGCCAGACGATAAACTGCAATCGCAAAAAAGCCAGGGTAAGTCCGGATAACTTCGGTTAAGCTTACCGCCGCAGGATCTCCTTTTAAGATGGCATTTGCATCCTCCATGAGCATGCCTTTAATATCGGACAATCTATCCATAAAGGCATATTCAGTAGCCTCTGCACTGCCGGGAAGCTGGTCTTCCATTCGCCGTAAAATCCTATTTAATTCCAGTTCTATTTCCTTGAAGTGCTGAGTGAATTCTCGCTCGGAGGCATACCTATGATTAGAAAATTCTGGAAACAATATACCCAATAATTGCTCTTGCCAGTTACATACCAAGGCAGGTTCTGGCAAATGTGGGGCTTTTTTGTGCGCCTGAAATAATTGATTGATAAAGGAAGCTTGCATAGCGCGTAGTCTCTGTTGATTAATATGTCAAACTAACAAATGTAAGTTACACAAAGATCAATCGTATTGGTAATTAATCAATCCATTAATCAGGCGAGGTTCAAACCAGGTAGATTTTGGTGGCAAAATAACGCTGCGATCAGCTAGATCAAATAGTTCATGCGTTTGTACTGGATAGAGGGCAATACCAATTCTTGTATCTTTTTCTACCGTCTTTTTTTGTAAACCTTTTAACCCTTTAGGCCCTTCAATATAACTTATTCTAGGACTATTACTGATATCTTCTATACCTAGAATCTCTTTTAGAATGATTTCATTGAGCAATAAAGAGTCGAGGCTCTTAGGATCAAATTGATCTTCTCCAAAAATCGAAGACTTCCATTCAAGTTGGTACCACTCCTTGTTAATGTAGAGTAGTAACTCATGTTTTTTTCTAGGTTTATAAGGCGCATCAACGACTTGGATGTTACAATATTGGGAGAGTCTAGCCATAAAATAAGTAGGGCTACAATCGCTAAAAGCATCAATGACCCGGTTGAAATCATGGATTTCTAAGTCACTAGAAGGGAAAAATGCACACACCGTTTTGCTAAAAGGAGAATGTTGTTTACCCTGAGAAAGCCGTTTGGCCGTCGCACAACGATGGTGACCATCTGCAATGTAAGCCTTAGGGACAAAGGCATTGAATAAATCACGAATCGCTTTTTGATCTTCTTGCCTTGTAACGGCCCAAACGGTATGTTTTTGTTGAGCCCTTTCAAAAGTGAGATCTAATATGGGAAGACTCTGACAGAACTGATGTAAAGCAAAATTGATTTTATCTTGTGCTTGATAGGTTAATAAAACGGGTTTAACGGTTGCTTTACGTTTTAATAATAAATGGATTTGGCGTTGCTCTTTAGTGGCTAAAGTCTGTTCGTGCGGGATAATGTGTTGTCCTCCATCTGCTTGCATATCGACACAGGCAATCAAACCAGTAAATATTTTATGACCTTGCTCAATTCGATAAATATAGAAACCTGGATCCTCTGTATTGGTGAAAAATCCACTTGCAGCATATTCTAGGTAATCTTCTTTAACTGTACTAAAGAAAGCTTCTGGAGCCGTAATGAACTTAAGATTAGGAAGCGTCGCCCTGAACGGAAGCAGCTGCATACAATTTTTAAGGCGAAATTTAGGAGTAAAAAACGAAAGGAAGGAACTTTTTACTGCTTTTTGTCATTCTTTTCAAAACGAAGGGCCCTAAAAGTGAAAGGGTGGAAGATTACTCTTTCCACACCTTTCGGATAAACTAAACCCCAGTTATATATCTTTATATTATCTATATTTTCAATGTGAGATCACAAATATAGAACAAGTATGTTTTTTTTACAATAATTGTTAATTTTTTTTGTGGGAACTACTATTTTCCGGTACTAAAGGTAATTCAACTATTTTAAAAATGCAACTTGTTAAAGAGAATTATTAATTGTTTTTTTTGATAATGCAGGTCTAAAGTATTGTTAAATAAGTATTTAATAAAAAAAACAGTAAATAAAGTTTTATTTGGGGAAATATAATAAAAGAGAGGAAAAGGCTTTGTTGAACTCCTTTGTTGAGCACGCAATTCTGTATAAAATTACGGTAAAAAT
>CAXIDD010000772.1:0-2383 GCA_964021975.1 uncultured Saprospirales bacterium
TTGGTATCAGACACCGTCAACACTGCCGCACGGATGGAAGGCTTGACCAAATATTATGGCGCCAGTATTATTGCCTCTGAAACGGTCTTGCAGGGGATACCAGCATCAGAGGGGCTTACTTATCGCTCTCTTGGTAAAGTGCAGGTGAAGGGTAAAAAACGCGCCCTGGAAATCTTCGATATTTTTCAGTGTGATCCCACTGAAATTTTTAAAAAGAAGCAGTCTACATTACCAATTTTTCAACGTGGCCTAGTCAAATATAACAAACGTTGCTTCGAAGAGGCTACCGCTGCCTTTGCACAGGTATTGAGTATACATCCCGAAGATCGTCCCGCGCAACTTTACCTGAATAATGCTATTAAGTATCATTCTTCTGGGGTAGGTACGGATTGGGAAGGAGTGGAGGTGATGGAAATCAAATAGCTTTAAAACTCGGCCTCCCAAACAAACTCCATGGCTTGTCCAGTACTTGGATGGGTGAAATGAAGCTCCTCGGCGTGGAGGTGAAGTCGATCTTCAGCTCTTCCATAAAGGTCATCGCCAATAATGGAGACTCCCAGACCTAAATGATGGGCGGCATGGACTCGTAGTTGATGCGTACGGCCCGTAATCGGGAAAAAGTGAACCCATGATTGCTGTCCTTCTACTTTGACCAATCGCCACTTGGTCACGGCCTGTCTTCCATAGCCGTAGCAAACCAATTGTCGAGGCCGATTATCTAGATCGACTCTTAAGGGAAGATCGATAGTCCCACTTTCTAACTTTGGAATACCCTCCAATTTTGCGGTGTACCTTTTATGGACTTTTCGTTTGACAAATTGCGACTGCAGGTTTAGGTAGGCCGCTTTATTTTTAGCCAATACCATTAAGCCAGAGGTCGACATATCCAGCCGATGAACGATAATTGGACCTTCCAATTCAGGATATTTCTGCTGAACACGCCAAAGGACAGAATCCCGCACGTTTTTGCCTGGAACAGATAGCAACTCAGGAGGCTTTGTAACCAATAGAATATCCTCATCTTCATAAAGGAATTCTATTTTTTTGTTCAAGCCAGGGTTTTGTAATAAGGGATTTTGATCTACTTCCAGTCCCTGTAACATATGACTCAAAATGGGCTCACATTTTCCACGACAAGCTGGGTAAAATTGCTGATGCTGACGTACGGCGGATAGGGGAGGCGTACCCCACCAAAACTCTGCCATAGCTATGGGCGTCAATTGATTCAGGTAAGCATATTGTAGCAAACGGGGTGCTGCACATTCACCCGCTCCAGAGGGCGGTGGGAATTGCCCAAAAATAGCTTTTAAGCTTCTCCATTCTCCCTTCGCATTCAGAAATTGGTAAGCTTCGAAAATACGGTCTTGTGTCGCATTGGATAGCGACTTTCTTGCCCGTTTTAGTTCTTGTAGCTTTTGTTCGATGGGTTGTAGTTGATCCTCGGCAGTTTGGACCTCCTGTTTCCAATGCTTGACCAAATCTTTATGCGTATAGTGCTGCTGGGTACTTTCTTTGCTCAGTGTTTTTTCTAGGTATTGGTAGGCTTCTGAAGATAATTCAGTTTTTGCAGCGGCACGTTGTAGTTTTCGGAGTTTTTTTTGGGTTTTAATATATTCTCTACTTTCAGCAATAGTCGCTTCCGCTAAATCTTTTTGATTGGAAAGCGCTGTTTTTAAAGTATGGTATTGTTGGGAGTTTTCTAGGGTTTTAATTTCTAAGCTAAGTGCTTCTAATTTAGGTACGGCTTCTAAGAAGAAACCACCTGGGTTTAGGGTGTCAAAAACCGGCGGGACAAACCCTGGGTAGTGATTCTGCTTGCCTAATCGTCCTGAAAACGCTGCTAAATAAGCCAATCGCTCATCGGCTGTTTTAACGATCAAAACGCCAAACATTTTTCCTAAAGGCGTCCCTTCCTTGAAATCATTAAGGCCAAAATTATGGGGGATAGGTTCACTTTGTAAGCGTTGTTGCACTTCTTGGGCTGCAATTTCACAGAGTGGATGCGTCCGATATACAAACGGATAAGTGAAACGCTCCGGGAGCGAAATCTCAGATACATCCTGATTGAAAAAAATTAGTCCTTCCACCTGTGAGGTCATGGTCAATACCTTATTAATCTTACAAAACTAAGCTGCAAAGAAAAGTAGAAAACACCAATAATACTTGATCCAATACAAAAATCATTTACTTATTTATCAGGTGAATCAGTTCGATAGGTAATTCTTTGACCAACCTTAGGTACTAAGATTGGGTAAGGCCTTTTTTGAAGTAAGGTATTATAGCTGTTGTTTTTATCTGTATTTTAGCCAAAAATAACAAGACAGTACTATGCGGAAATGGATATATCTTCTACTAGGAATTATTATGGTACTTGGAATAGCAG
>CAXIDD010000773.1:0-2378 GCA_964021975.1 uncultured Saprospirales bacterium
AATGCTGTAATTGATAATCCGTTCTAGCATATTGATAATCCGTTTTAGCTAAACTAAAGGTAGGGGAGTATTTAAAAAAGAAGGATAGAATTTCCTTAAGATTCGCTTAAGATTGATTTAGACAAAACAGTTAAACTTTGCTATTAGGAAAGGTAAGATAAAAGGTACTTCCTATATCTAATTGACTTGATACATTAACTGCTACACCTAGTAAATCACCCGCTTTTTTGACAATTGGACGCCCTAAGCCATTGCCTTTGATATGTTTATGATCTAATTCATTCGAGCGGAAGAAAGGATTGAATATATTTTGAAGGTCTTCTTTTTTTATACCAATGCCCTGATCATTGATGGAACAAATAGTAGAATCCGCTTCCTGGGAAAGAACAATTTCAATTTTCCCTTTAAGAGGAGAGTATTTAATGGCATTGGAGAGAACGTTTTCTAGGATAAGATCTAAGTAATAAGGATCAGAATAAACAAGCTGGACGGGTGGCTTAGTGAGGTTGATAGATAATTCTTTTTCACTAATTTGATGGCGGTAACGCTGGAGAACATGGTCTAAATAAATATTAAGATCCAGTGCTTGCAAATCCAATTTTTGGTTACTCTGATCAAAACGGGCTAATAGAAACAGCTGATCAGTAATTGAAGAAATTCGGTCAATCTCACCAATGCTTGCTTGAATTTTTCTTTTGTACTCTTCTTCTGTTCTAGGTTTTCTAATCAGTACTTCTAAGGTGCCTTTCAGTACGGCCAGCGGAGTCCGAAGTTGATGGGATGCATCGGTAGTAAATTGTTTTTCCCTTTCAATGGTCTCCTTGATTCTTTCTAATAGCCTATTGATAGAAGAGGTTAATGCGTATATTTCATCCTTGTTATTTGGGAGTAGAATACGCTCGTTTAGGTTGTTTCTATTAATACTATCAGTAGTTTGAGTAATTATTTTTAAAGGTAATATACTGCGGCCTGCCAAGAATCTGGTGATGAAAAATAAAACGATAAGTACCATCGGGAAAAGCAATAAAAGCCTCTTTTTTAGTGCTTTTAGTACCTCTACAGACCCTTCTTGTGAAATAGCAGTTAGAATGTATCCTTTTAGCTGTCCTTGCGTCTCCAGAGGGGTTTGGATCTGTCGAATGATTTCGTCATTCAAATTAGCATCAAAAGAAGTATTTATAGGTACCTGGGAGTTGAATTGTAGTGAACCAGTTTTTAGATTGGGGGATTTATCCATGATTCGTCCATCCTTATCTACGATCTGGATAAAAACTGGATTGACTTGTACCTCTCGATGTTCGCGTTCTTCCCATTCTCTTTTGTTATTAAAAACTAAGGTGTCTTCAACTATATTAATGATTTTACTATGTTTTAAAGCTTGATAATTGAGATTATCATCTAATTCCTGGAAAACAGTATTTTGTACACCTAAATAAACAATGAAAAACACCGCCAAAGTAATGCTGGCAGTAGCTAGCATATAATATAAGGCAATCCTATTTTTGAATGATAAATTCATTGAATTTTATGCTTTAGCCAGGTAACCCACACCTCTTACCGTCTGAATAGGATCTGTTTCTTTGTTCAATTGCAGTTTCTTACGAATGGCATTAATGTAAACATCAATAATACCAGTATCGTACTCAAAATGAATATCCCAAACTTGCTGAATGATCTCCCGACGCGTACAAACCTTACCTTTATGCAAAATTAAATACTCTAATAAAGCAAATTCTTTTTGAGTAAAGGCTATGGCAGTTCCATTTTGATACACCTGATGTGCACTTTGGTCGAGGGTGATGTTTCCCAGTATTAATTGCTCAGAAGAATTTATTTTTTTCCTGAGTTGTACTTTGATTCTTGCTAATAACTCTTCAAAATGGAATGGTTTTTTAATGTAATCATTAGCCCCAGCACGCAAACCTTCAACAGTATTTTGGGTGGTAACTTTTGCCGTTAAAAAAATCAAAGGTGTATTGATTTTAGCTGCACGTAACTGTTGGCATATTTCAATACCACTTAGTCCAGGTAACATCCAGTCAACTAAAAATAAATCATAGTTTTGCTGCATAGCCATTTCTAGACCTCGTTGACCATGGTCTACTGTATCTACCTCATAAGCCTCTTCTTCGAGGCCTTGTTGGATGAAGTTAGCGATGCCCTTTTCGTCTTCTATGACTAATATCTTCATAATGTAAAGGTAGGTCGAATTTTATAGGATCATTCTTAAGTTTTGCTTAAAATTATGCTTTCAAAGGAAAGTAAAAAGTATAATATGCCTACTGCAAAAGACGTAAAAATATTTGTGCGTCCGAAGACTTTTCCTTGAGCTTAGCCTATTATCAGGCACTTGGCTGGAAACTCAATTGGCAGGTGTC
>CAXIDD010000774.1:0-2374 GCA_964021975.1 uncultured Saprospirales bacterium
TACTTAAGCTTAATCAGTAAATAATGAGCGAACAAATTGAAATATATCAAAGCCCTGACGGGACCACCCAAATTGAGGTGCATTTTGAGCAAGAAAATATTTGGTTATCACAGCGCCAAATGGCAGCGCTATTTGGAAAGGATGTTCGGACGATTAATGAGCATGTTAAAAATATCTACAAGACAAAAGAATTGTCTGTAGAGGCAACTATCCGGAATTTCCGGATAGTTCGTCAAGAAGGGACTCGAACAGTAACTCGGAGTATTGATCATTACAACCTGGATATGATTATATCGGTGGGTTATCGCGTGAACTCCTTGCTGGGTACCCAGTTCCGCCAATGGGCTACTGCCAGATTAAGAGATTACCTAATACAAGGTTACGCCATCAATGAAAAGCGTCTTGCTCAGAAAGAAAGAACCATCAAGGTGCTAAAGGATGGCATTCATATCCTCAATCGGGCGATTGAAATACAGCCGCAAGGCACCGCAAATAATTGGTTGACTTTGTTTGCTCAAGGCTTGTCTCTATTGGATGATTACGACCATGAGAATTTAGATAAAAAAGGATGGAGTACGCAAGCCGCTATTTATCCAAGTTTGGCTGAATATCAGGTTTTGATCACCGAGATGAGTAGTAATTTTGCTTCTACAATCTTTGGAAAAGAAAAAGATGACAACTTTCGGAGCTCCATTGCTCAAATTGAGAAAGGGTTTAAGGATCGGGATTTTTACCCATCTCTAGAGGAAAAGGCAGCCATGCTACTGTATCTGATTGTGAAAAACCATTCATTTGTGGATGGCAATAAACGCATTGCAGCAGCTTGCTTCCTAAAGTTTTTAGAAGTCAATCAACTATTGTTTAATAAAGAGGGGGCACTCATTATCAGCAATGAAGCTTTAGCCAGTTTAACGCTATTCATAGCTTCCAGTAAACCAGAAGAAATGGAAACGGTGAAGCGCCTGACGATTAGTGTTTTGAATCGTAATAGATAGGAAAGCCTATTTTAGGGCATTAGGAATGCCTGTATTTGCTAGGATCTTGATTATCTATGGTTTCCCAGCGGAATTACTTCCAAAGCCATCTGCCTCAGGCAGATGGCTTTTTGCGTTAAAGAACCTTAGGAGGAGAAGTCTATCCCGATGTAACGCAGCGAATATCGGGAAAATATAGTGGGATCAATAAGACTTTCAAGTCAATGATAATCAGTATTAAATGAGTTTGGATATTTTTTTACTAATCCAAAAATCTGGGTAATCTGTCCTATGGGGAAGGAGATATTATAGGACCATTTTCCTTCACAAACTCAATGGGTGTTCCAGCGATGATGCCTTGTGCTTCAGCTAACCATGCATCTGCCGTCGCTTTATCAATTGCTTCGTCACTTTAACACCGCATCCTTTCAAAACCAGTTAGTTAAGTCGGTATTTCAAGTTTAATCCACCTATGCCTAGTAAGAAAACTGCCAATAAAATATATCCTCCTTTCGGACTTACAGGTATGGATTCACAAGGCCCGGGAGCAGAAGGGGGGACCAGGTTATTACCACTTAGGCTAAAACCGTTCATGTTTTGAGCGGGATACCCGTTGGCAGGGCCGTCCCAGAAGAGACTGAGGGTGCCGGAGGTAGTCGGGCCAGAGGAGCCGGTAAAAGCAAGAATATCTGACACATCTACGCAGCCCCCACTAACGAAAAAGACATCTCCTAATGAAAGATAAATATCATTGGTAGACGGAGCAATCCAGACACCTTCCACGTTTTCATCGATCAAGCCTACATCGGAACCATCGAAATATATGGAAAAGGTACCGCTGGTACTGTTCCCCAAAGAAAAGATTGTGAACTCCAGCAAGTCTTCATCTGCACCCGAGGCTCCCGTAGCGGTAACAGCACCGGTGGTACTAATGATAAGATTCCCGTTTGACAACATGGCAAGCGCATCTATATTTTCACTATCGTCGCTTAGACCAACATCGGAGCCATCAAAGATGAGTTCGAAAATACCTGTCATGGGAGTATATTTTACAATATCAGAAGGCGAGACCGTGCCCACCCCTGGGACAGTTGTGGCATTATTAAAAGTTAGTAAGATTTCACCAGTAACAAGAACATGAAATCCGTTTATTTCTTCGGTAACACCTAATGCAGATCCGGTAAAATATGGTGACCATGTATTGTCATTTGGGTCGAACGCAAGAATATCAGATTCGGTGAAATTTACCCCGCCGACAGTACCAGCGGAGCTGGGATTGATATAAACAATACTGGAAGCAGCTGTCCCTATGAACGGTAGGCTAATCCTTAGTAACAGTAACATCCCTCCTAGACAACAAAGATTTAAACATAATCAAAAAACCTGAAATTTCTGCAAAA
>CAXIDD010000775.1:0-2350 GCA_964021975.1 uncultured Saprospirales bacterium
GGTATAACCAATGTAGAGCAATTGCTCATAGTTACCAATCACTTCTATTGGTAGGGAGGAATTTGCGAAAACAACGGCGATCAGAATAACAGCTCCTTGACGCAACAAATGAAAAACCTGTAAAGCCTTTACATTGGTCAATAAAAAATTAAGCGATTTGATCCGTTGTTTGAAATTGTATGCCATAAGATTCTAGCTCTTGCAGGACGGGTCCGTATGCTTGAGGAGAAACAGAAACGCCTGCCCCCTTAGACTCTATTTTACCTTGCATCAATAATTTGAGTAAGATTGCTATTGGTAAACCCAAGACTTTTGCCATTGCTGTATTTCTGGTATCTTCCCCTTCTAACATCATGGTAGATTGCCGACGACGCTTTCGTCCGTCTAACTCATAGACTATTTCAAAATGAACAATTAATCCATCTCTATCCTTTTCTTCTAGTGGCCACTTCTCTCTCAACAGGTGTTCTAAAATAAGTGCTGGCGAAGCAGTCGCCAATTTTATTTTTCTTTTACTAAATAGTCCAAGCCAGTGTAGCTTTTTAATGACGTCTCCATTAACTTCTACACCAAGCAAATTAGCCACCCTTTCTTTTAAAGTATTTCCAGGCTGTTTACCCGTTACGCCATCTAATAATTCGTAATAACTAATTTTTCCAGAGTGTAAAATTGGAAAATCACCATCTGTTAATCCCAGTTGAATCAATGCGTTCCAGGCATCACAAAAACCAATCGGTCGGATAGTCCCCCGATAGATATTGGGAACACCCTCCAGGCCATATATTTCTCGAAACAATAGGGAATCCCGATTAGCGTAGGCTTCATAAGACCCCAAACCAGGAATATCCAAACTTTTAGTTTGCTGGAATAATTGATGGTAAGTGATATATCGGATTTTATTTTTCTTTAAAAATTGCGCGGTCCCCTGACCTGCTAGAACTACATTACGTGGATTCCAGGTCAACTTATATTTCCAAGGATTGTCCGTATCATCATAGGCTAATAGTCCGCCATTGTAAGCTTTAAAAGACTTAATCTTACCACCCTTTGCCCGTATATCATCCAACTCTCTTTTAGCGGCCATATGATCTAGGCCAGGGTCTAGCACATATTCTCCGGTAAATACCAATTCGCGGTCTCTTGCTTCATCTCCCAATCTATACATTTCATGGGTGATGGAAGCTGCGGTCAAGACAGGTTTATTAAGCTTAATACAATCATGTGCAACCTCTAAGTGTAAGTGCGCTGGCAATAAAGATACGACCACGTCTGAGCGGTTAATGAGGTCCTTACGGTCATTGCTTTTGGTCACATCTAGCCAAACCGCCCTACTGTTGCTATGATTGGAAATTTGACGTTGTGCTTTCTCAGGAATGGTATCCGCTACCGTTACAAACCAGCCTTCTCGAACTGCTTTTTGTAACACATAATCGATCAACGGGTAAGAAGACCTACCTGCTCCGATGATTAAAATGTTGTTCATTGTTTTTGTTTTTGGCGGTATTTAAGTGTTTTAGCAATGGACCAAAATAATTGTCCATCACGGAGTTTTGAATAGGTACCGCACTAGTATTTTGCTCAAGATAAAATAAAAATCCCATTTCCTAGCCTATTTCAAGGTCTCAAATTTTTCACTAAAAAAACTGTTTTACAACAACAATACTTAAAAAAAAGAGGTTAAGTTTTCTAGTTTGAATACTAATTTGGTTGATTGACAATAAACTAAAATAAAAAATACTTTCTAATGCGAATTACGATTATTATCCTTTTTTTAGCTTGTGGATTTTTAGCACAAGGACAAAGTACAATTTTAGGAAAATGGAAATCTATAGATGATGAAACTGGAAAACCTAGAAGTTTTGTACAAATATACAAAACGGCCAATGGGCAAGTAGAAGGCAAAATTTTAGAGGTTATCCCCGGCCCAGGTGATGAAGCAGATCCAATTTGTGATGAATGCCCTAAGAATGACCCCAGATATGGCCAAAAAGTTAATGGTATGGTAATCATTACCAAAATGAAACTAGCTGCCAACAATAAATCAGCAAAAAGTGGTAAAATATTAGACCCAGAAACGGGGAATGAATACGGTTGTATTTTGACCTTAAATGAAGCCAATAAAACCTTAAAAGTAAGAGGATATCTTGGTTTTGCAGCGCTTGGTCGAACTCAAATCTGGCAAAAAGCAGAATAGACAACTTTCAACCTAAAACTAAGCAGCTATTTGAATCTACCTGCAGTAGACAGGTAGATTCAAATAGCTGCTAAAGCAGATGCTTGATTTTTTCCAGGTCTTTAGGACTATCAATACCTATACTTTCATGATCGGTCAGATGGACGAAAATTCTTT
>CAXIDD010000776.1:0-2337 GCA_964021975.1 uncultured Saprospirales bacterium
TGTATTTTTTTAAGGCCTCATTTTTAAAGCCTACTAAGATAAGTTTATCCGCAGAACCTGCTGAATAATAAAGGTTTTCCCAATCTTGTGCATCGGATTTCATTGCTGCTTTTACTTTCCTGCGCGTTTTTGGATCTTTCAATCTATTGGCCCATTCTTCATAGCCACCTTCTTGTACCCAAGGTGGCATAGAAGCATCTAAGCCAGTAGCCCCAGCGATATAATTGTACATGTTGGCATAAATTTCAACCCCCGCCTTTTGGGCTGAATCTAATTTTGCTATAACCTGATCCATTTTTGGCCAGTTATTTTTCCCCGCTGCTTTTAGGTGATAAATTTCAGCCGGCAAACCTGCTTTAGCAGCAATTTCTATCGTTTCGTCAACGGACTCTAAAAGTTTATTCCCCTCACTCCGCATATGGGTAATATAAGCCCCTCCATAAGCCGCAGCAACTTCGCAAAGGGCCACCAATTCGTCGGTATCTGCATAAAATGCCGGAGCATAAATTAAGGAAGAGCCAATTCCTAGGGCCCCTTCTTCCATAGCTTGGGCGGCCAATTCCTTCATATTGTCCAACTCTTCTTCGGTAGGTTTACGATCGTCAAATCCAACTTCGTGAATGCGTAGTGTTGTTGCTCCAACAAAGGAGGCCACATTCAGACTAACACCTTTATCTTCCAGGTATTGCAGGTATTCTCCCAAGGTATTCCAGTTAACATCAAATTTTATATCACCTTGATCTTTTTCTTGTTGTACTTTCATTTCTGAATTCAATGGGCCCATCGACCAACCTTCGCCCATGACCTCTAAGGTTACCCCTTGTTTAAGGTCACTCATACCTCGTCCGTCTGCTAGTAAACTTTCCGTTGCCCAGGACAACATATTGATAAAACCGGGTGTGACGGCTTGTCCTTTTGCATCAACTGTTTCTAAGGCAGTGTAATCTCCTAAATCACCAATTGCGGCAATTGTATCCGCGTTTATTGCTACCGCACCCTCCATTGATGGATTACCCGAACCGTCATAAATGGTAGCATTAACAATAACTAAATCATATTCTTTAAGCTGATTAACTTGGCAAGTTTGCAGAAACAGCATCGCTGCCATTACAATTAGGAGGTGGTTTTTCATACTTTATCCAGTGGTTTTAGATATTGAATAATGTTTTTTTTTGCATGGTAAATGAGTAGTTCAACGAATGAATTCGCCACTACGTTTTCAGTTTTTTATATTTCAAACGGATAGAATTTCCAATTACAACGACGTCAGAAAAAGCCATAAAAAGTGCCCCCCACATCGGATTTAGGTATCCCATAGCTGCAATTGGAATAGCTACCACATTATAAGCAAAAGCCCAGAAAAGATTCTGCCGAATGGTTAAGACAGTCGCTTGAGTAATCCCTAATGCAGTACCTAAATTAGCCAAATTATCTTTAAGTAAAATTATTTTTGCCGATTGTATGGCAGCACCAGAAGCATTTCCTAAAGAAATCCCCAAGTCGGCTCGGGCTAATGCAGGTGCGTCGTTAACACCATCTCCTACCATTATAGTCGTACCTTTCGCCCGGTATTCGTCAATTTTCTCTAGCTTTTGGGCAGGCAATTGCGTACCGTAGAATGTCTTGATCCCTATATTATGGGCAGTAGCTTCTGTTTTGGCTTGGGTGTCACCGCTTAGCAAAATAGGCTCGATCTGTTTTTGCTTTAATTGTTTGATCAATTGAGCAGCATGGGGTTTAAGCGTATCTTCCATCCATATTTCAGCTACTATATTTTGATCATTTAGGAAGTATAACACCGACAGTTGATCCGCTAGTTTTATATTTAGTATTTTTTCGGCTAGCACTTGAGAACCTAAATATATTTTTGTTCCATCAATTGTAATCGCGGATATACCTAAACCTTTTTGTTCTTTGACTTGATCCAACTCAATCGGTGTATCTGAAACTTTTGGTTCTAAATAGGCACGTAAAGAAGCGGCAATGGGATGGCTGGAATATTGTTCTAATGCAAAAATATGATCTAAAACTGCTTGTTCATTTGAGGTATGAAAATCAATTTTTTGCACTTCAAAGTCGCCCGTTGTCAGGGTTCCAGTTTTATCAAAAACCATATGTTTAGCGGAAGCCAATATTTCTAATGCGTTCCCTCCTTTAACCAACACGCCATTTTGTGCCAGTCGTCCAACCCCAACCATTACGGCGGTTGGCGTAGCTAAGCCCATAGCACAGGGACAAGAAATGACCAAAACTGCAATAGCATTCATCGTAGCTTGATAAGCTGGGATGGCAAAGAATAGGACACTAATCACAAAGGTGAGGAGTGCAATGGATAAA
>CAXIDD010000777.1:0-2331 GCA_964021975.1 uncultured Saprospirales bacterium
TCAGTATCTGATTCTATAAAATATTGATACAATTTAGGTCGCAAGTCTTCCATGACATAACGGCCACGACCTAGAATAGGATAATTGCGCATAATGGCGTGTTTATCCTGATACATGTCATAGAAACCAAGACCATTTAAAGGCACAAATAAGACATATAGCAAATACCAAGCTGGATCAATAAAATAACCGAGCAAGGCGGTTCCAATTAAGGTCAAAAAAGCAAATATTAGAAACTCATTGCGCATACTTAATCATATATTGGCTTGGTGATTTGCCGGTTTAGTAGTATTAGAAAGTTATTTGAATCTACCTGCAGTAGACAGGTTTGGCTTTTGAAAATTGTTATTGAAGTGCTAAATTCAAATAGCTTCTTAAAAGTAATAATAATTGAACAACTTTATTTATCCATAGAATAAGGACTATTTATTTTTCCAATTCCTCGCAACTTATTGGGGCTCGCGCCCATTTTGAATTGCAGACTTCCTCCTGCATGAAGTAATTCGTGAGTAATGAAATTCTTATCCCAACTAGCACCATTCAAAGCCGCATTCTGAATATACGGATGACCTTTCCGATTGTTCTCTGCTTCTATAGTAAATATGGAACCATTTGGCATGGTAATCTTGGCTTTATCAAATAAAGGAGCTCCAAAAACATACTCATTCGTTCCTGGACAAACTGGGTAAAAGCCTAAGGCACTAAAAACATACCAGGCAGAAGTTTGGCCATTGTCTTCATCTCCACAATAACCATCTGGAGTGTAATTGTACAACTTCTCCATCACCTCTCTGGCACGATACTGTGCTTTCCAGGGTTGATCCGCATAGTTATACAAATAGATCATGTGTTGAATCGGCTGATTTCCATGCGCGTAGTTGCCCATTCCAGCAATCTGCATTTCACGAATTTCATGAATGGTAAAACCATAATAACTGGCATCAAAAATTGGCGGCACAGCAAACACTGAATCAAGCATGGACGCGAAACCAGCCTTACCGCCCATCAAATCACTCAAATCTTCAATATTGTGAAAAACACTCCAGGTATAATGCCAGCTGTTTCCTTCGGTAAAGGCATCTCCCCATTTGTAAGGGCTGAAATTCTTTGACCAAGAACCATCTTCATTTTTACCACTCATCAAATTATATTCCTTCCGGAAAAGATTGCGGTAATTATAGGCGCGCTCTTTATGATAAGCAACTTCGGAGGCAGGTTTCCCAATGGCTTCAGATAATTTCCATAGGCAAAAATCAGCATAAGCATATTCTAGTGTACGAGCTGCATTTTCGTTGATTCCAACATCGTAAGGTACGTAGCCAAGTTTGTTGTAATACTGGGCTCCATAACGTCCAACAGAATTGACAGGACCTTTGCCTGTTGTATTCTTTACCATGGCATCATACAAGGCCTCTACATCAAAACCACGGACACCTTTCAGATAAGCATCCGTAATCAAAGACGCACTATTCGAGCCAATCATACAGTCTCGGTGACCAGGACTAGCCCATTCTGGAAGCCAGCCGCTCTCTTGATAGGCATTAACCAGGCCTTCCATAATTTCAGCATTCAAATCTGGATACATCAGGTTGAAAAATGGGAAAACAGCTCGAAAAGTATCCCAGAATCCATTGTCCGTGAACATATAGCCTGGCAAAACTTTCCCATTATACGGACTGTAATGAACAACTGCACCATCCGCATCGTATTCATAAAACTTCCGTGGAAAAAGTAACAGTCGATAAAGGCAAGAGTAGAAAGTCCGGATTTGATCTTGATTTTCGCCTTCTACTTGAATACGACCTAATTCTTTATTCCAAGCTTGTTTGCCTTCTTCAACTAAGTCATCAAAAGACTGGTTTCCAATCTCTCTAGATAAATTTAGGGCAGCTTGTTCTGGGCTGATGAAGGAGGAAGCCACTTTAACATGCACGGGTTGGCCTTTCTTAGTTTTAAAGCCAATAACAGCTCCAACGTGATCCGCCTCCACTTCCAGAGATTCTAGCAAAGTGGAATCCTTCCATGCTTTTGCAAAGCTAAATTCTTGATCGAACTCGATTACAAAATAGTTGTGAAAGTTTTCAGGCACGCCACCAGTATTATTGCGGCAATAGCCAACGATCTTGCGTTCTTTAGGCAATATTTGCACTTGTGATCCTTTTGGAAAAGCATCTAGGACGACATAAGAGTCTTCCCCCGTTGGGAAATCAAAGCGCATCATTGCTGCCCGCTCCGTTGGAGAGACTTCGGCGGTTACATCATAGTCTGCTAGATAAACTTTGTAATAATGAGGCATGGCCTGTTCGGTCTTGTGTGAAAACCAAGAAGCCC
>CAXIDD010000778.1:0-2328 GCA_964021975.1 uncultured Saprospirales bacterium
TTATCACTTCGTTCGCTACTCCAATAATGATCCAAAGGGATGTAACTAACCTTAGCTGCATTTTGATTATTGGGTCTGAATTTATCTCTATTGATGGTTTGAGCCTGCAAGGGTAAGATCAAAAAAGTAGTGATGGCTAGTACGAATAATTGGAGGAATATAAGATTTGTTTTGAAAAAGGTTTTAGATTTCATGGTTCGGTTTTTGGTGGTTAAATGGTAGGTAGCTTAAAATACGAAGAAAAGTAGGGAAATGAGCGGGTTTCGCTATCTATTTGGAAAGGCTAAGTTGTCGGGGTCAAATTATTTTTTGATATAGTTATCAATTCAATAAATCTTTTTAGCATTTTATTGCTTGACGGTAAGTAATAAAATGCTGGTTTGGAGTTGTACTCCAAATCCTAAAACACTAGAAAAGAGGGCGCAGCCTGAGAACCTATAAGACAGTTTTAAAAATGAGTTTTAACTCAATAAAGCCTCCACTTTAGCCTCCACCTCAGCAAAAGAGAATTCAGAAAGCACCCGATCCATTTTCGCCTTAATTTCTTCGGTACAAAGATTGCCAATACTACCCTCGTGGGTATGTGCAACCGTACGATCAGGATCAAATTCCCCAGACTCGATTTGAGCGCCAATTTTTTGGTAAGCATCGCGGAAAGGTGTACCGGAAAGGACTTCATTATTGACAACTTCTACACTAAATAGGTATTTATAGACCGGATGACTATCTAGGATTTCTTTGTTGATTTGAATATTTTGTAAAGCAAAGGTGCTCATTTTCAATACGTCCTTAGTCATTTGTAAAGCTGGGAATAAGCCTTCTTTTAGCAATTGATACTCCCGGTGATATCCAGAAGGTAAATTGGTAGACAATAAACTAACCTGTCCTGGCAAAGCGATCAATTGATTACACTTGCCTCGGATTAATTCAAAAACATCAGGGTTTTTCTTGTGTGGCATGATGCTGGAACCAGTCGTCAATTCGTCTGGGAACTTAATAAAAGCAAAGTTCTGATTCATGAACAAGACCATATCCATGGCTAGCTTATTCACGGTATGTCCCAATGCCGATAAGCCAAATGCTAAGAACAACTCTGTTTTTCCTCGGCCCATTTGAGCATGGACGACATTATAATTCAAGTCTTCAAAACCCAACAAAGCGGTCGTCATTTTACGATCTAAGGGGAAGGAAGAACCATAGCCCGCAGCCGATCCCAGTGGGTTGTGATTCATAATTTTATAGGTCGCCAATAACTGTTGTACATCATCCACTAAGCTTTCTGCAAAAGCTCCAAACCAGAGTCCGAAGGAAGAGACCATCGCTACTTGTAAGTGCGTATAGCCTGGCATCAAAACATCCTTGTGCTCCTCTGATAAACTTTGTAATTGCGCAAAAAGAGCTTGTACTTCGGCTACCAAACTTTCAATCTCCGCGCGGAAAAACAAACGCAAATCCACCAGGACTTGGTCATTTCTCGAGCGACCACTGTGGATTTTCTTCCCCATGTCCCCCAAAGCTTGAGTGAGCATCATTTCGACTTGAGAATGGACATCTTCTATACCATCTTCTATCGTAAAATCACCTTCCATCGCCTTACGGTAAATATTCGACAATTCAGCAGAAAGTGCTTTTTCTTCCTCTGCTTCCAGTAAGCCTACTTTACTCAGCATCTTAATGTGGGCCAGAGAGCCTAAGACATCAAAAGGAGCCAGATAAAGATCCATTTCTCGATCATTCCCGACAGTAAAAGCTTCGATTTCTTGATTAAGGTCGTAGGATTTTTGCCAGAGTTTGTTTTTCATGTTGTTTTATTTTTTGAACCTTACACCGTTTTTGAACCATATAAGGCATAGCAGATTCATATAAGCATATTAAAGAACCAATTCTGAAATCTACTTACCTTCTATGTAGAATGCTGCTTCTGTTTTTTACCACTTTAGGTTTTGAATCAATTGGATGTAATCTTCTATGCCTGCTTTTATTTCTGCAAGGTAGATAAATTCGTCGGCAGTATGGCTGCGTTCCGACTTTCCAGGGCCCATTTTCAAGGTCGGGAAAGGCATGAGTGCTTGGTCTGATAAAGTTGGAGAAGCATACGTTGCTTTGCCCATGGCCAATCCACTTTTCACCAATGGATGTTGTAGCTCAATACTTGAAGAATTTAGCCGGTACGATCGAGCTTTCAAATTACTTGCTGTCAAGCTGTCTAATAATTTAAAAGCTTCTTCATTGGAATAGCGTTCATTCGTACGTACATCGATCACGAAAGTACAAGAATCAGGCACGACATTGTGTTGACTTCCGGCCTGGATTTGAGTGACCGTAGCC
>CAXIDD010000779.1:0-2324 GCA_964021975.1 uncultured Saprospirales bacterium
CGGTTAGCACCAGGGTTTCTTTGGATTTCGGCTACTCCGATGGTGCGGAGCGAAACGGGGCTTTCTTCGGTTTTCCGAAAAGGAGACGCCTTTACCACCACTTCATCGATCTCCTCTGCTGAAGATTCCAACTGAAAATTGACTTCTGCAGGTTTGGAATTACTTACTTGGATTTCAAAAATCGTTTTATCGGTATAGCCTACAAAAGAAGCGGTGATGTCGTAGAGGTTAGGTTCTAGATTACGGATTTCGTAGCGACCTTCTTCGTCGGTGACCGTACCTTGGCCTGTACCTACAATTAGGACGTTGGCAAAAGCAATGGGCTCATTATTGAGCGCATCACTTACTACGCCTTTGATAATTCCATTTTGTGCAGATAGTGCCGAAAAAAACAGTAAACTGAGGAAACAAGTATAAAAAATCGACTTCATAATTATTTTGTTGGTAGCTGGTTTGGATGCACAACAAAAAAATTTCTACTCGGTTGAGCATTTCTATAAAGAAGTTTTTACATTAAAGCACATTGACTATTCATAATCACCCAACAAAGATGAAATCATTCCTACTCAGTCTAAGTTTTTGCGTCCTCTTTTCCACTTTACAGGCCCAACAAAAAGAAATATGTATTACGATTGACGATCTACCAGTCGTCTATTATGCGAAAAAAGATACGGCTGGGCTACGGGCCGTTACGCGTGGACTCATTGCCACCTTTGATGCCTATGACATTCCTGCAATTGGATATGTTAACGAGCGAAAATTATTTACAAAAGGAAAGCCAAATGCTTTTCAGGTCAGTTTATTGGAAGATTGGTTAAAAAATGGATATGAGCTGGGCAACCACACTTTTGGCCATCCCAGTTATCATGAAGTAGGTTACGAAAAATTCACTGCTGATGTATTAAAAGGTGCCATACTGACCAAACCTTTAGTAGAAAAATATGGAAAAAAATATGAATTTTTCCGCCATCCCTATCTTCGGGTGGGCCTCCGTAAAAGTGCCCATGATTCGCTAAGTCAATTTTTGGAATTACACCAATACCGGGAAGCTCCCGTGACCATTGATAATGATGATTATCTTTTTGCAAAAGCCTACCACATTGCCCATACCAAGGGGAAGACCGAATTGACCACAAAAATAGGTAAGGACTACGTTGATTATATGGAAAGAAAGCTGCTTTATTTTGAAGCTTCGGCAGATTCACTTTTTCAGCGACCCATCAAACAGATTTTACTCTTGCATGCCAATCTACTGAATGCCCATTATTTGGATGATCTGGCGCAAATGTACCAAGCCCACGGCTATCGATTTATTGATCAAGCAACTGCATTGGAAGATCCTTGTTATGAGTCCGAAATTACGCGCTATGGAGATTGGGGGATTTCTTGGTTGGACCGCTGGGCGCTGAGTAAAGGAAAGAAAGGTGCCTTTTTTAAGGGAGATCCACCGACACCGGAGTATATAAAGGAGTTGGCTAATTGACGAAGATCTGAATTACATGCTGATCAGGATTACCTAATGTTCTTGCATAATTCAGACCTTGTCAATTTGACCATTGGCACTACAATTTCCGCACCCAAATATTCCGGTAGCGTACTGGATTGCTGTGATCTTGTAGCATAATGGAATCATCTCCATGTGCTATATTTTTAGGCAATCCGATGTACTCGGTAGTTCCTTTAATCTCTACATTGTTTTGTACGACTACTCCATTGTGGATGACCGTCACGCGGCCCGAAGCGGTACGCATACCATCTGCATTGAAGCGAGGAGCCATAAAAATAATATCATAGACATTCCATTCGCCGGGCGCGCGCATAGCGTTGACCAATGGCAAATGCTGCTTGTAGACAGAGCCTGCTTGTCCATTGGAATAAGTACGATTGTTGTAGCTATCTAGTACCTGGACTTCGTAGCGTTCCTGGAAGAAAACACCGCTATTTCCACGACCTTGGCCCGTGCCTTCAATCACCGTTGGAGCAGACCATTCGATGTGTAGTTGGCAATCTCCAAACTGTTCTTTGGTTTTAATACCGCCACCTTCTTGTACAATCATGTGGTCTCCAGAAATCTTCCATTTTGGCGGAGCACCATCTACTGCCGTCCAAGCATCCAAATTGCTACCATCAAACAAAACGATGGCATCAGAAGGGGCACTATTATTGGTACCAGGTGTGACTATCCGCGGCTCTGGTTCCCAAACTTCAGTTGCTTTAGGATCGGTGATTTGAGCAGAAATAATTCCGGGTAAACAGAAGCAAGTTAAAAGTAAAAGCAAGAATGGTTTCATACCTGTTTTATTGTTTAAATTTTTAAAGTCTAA
>CAXIDD010000780.1:0-2312 GCA_964021975.1 uncultured Saprospirales bacterium
CGAAGCTTAAGACCCTAAGCCTTTATGATAACGAATTGGAGGATGTTTCTTTTTTGAAACCTTTAGTGCAGCTGAATTGGTTGTGTTTGAATTATAATCAAATAAGTGACATTTCTAGTTTGGCCCATTTGCAGAACTTAGACTTTCTTTGGTCTAATGATAATCCTGTGCTGGATTATGCGCCCCTACAAGAACTCTCCAACTTAACCAAGCTGACCCTAGAAGAAAATAAGATTACAGATATTTCTTTCCTACAAAAAATGACTAAACTAGAAAGCCTATATTTAGAAGATAATGAAATAGAGGATATTTCCGTTCTACAATATTTGACTCAATTAAAAACACTATGGCTTTCTAATAATAAAATAATTGATTTTGGACCTTTACTAAAGCTAAGTCAATTACAAACAATAAGAATTGATGGTAACTTGGTGACCGAAGAGGATAAAGTCGTCAAGCAATTGCGCGCGCAAGGAGTGAAGGTGATTCTTGAAGGCAGAAGTTGCTCGATTAAATAAATACAGATATTTTGAGCTATTAACCAACGCACGCTATTGCTATGTATCGCATCATTCATTTAAGCTTTATCTTAGTTTTTCTAATTTCCTTTAACCCTAAAACCTGGGCACAGGTTATTCCTGATGAAAAGGTGTTGGAGATAGCAGAACTACCCGCCTATTTAAAGGCAGAAAAACGAAACCAACTCTCAGCTAATGGTCCGTTAAACAATGAAAAATTGGCCCAGTATTTTAGAGAAAGCTTCTCGAGTGGGTTCTTTTATGATTATAAAACCTTTTACGATAGACTTTCTATTTACCAAGAACTTTATGCAAATGAGCAGGATCATAAAACCAGAGCATTAGATCACCTCCAAAAGTACTCGGATGCCCCGAGATGGAAGTTACCCTTCCAGTTTCAAAATGGAACCTCCGTCGACGCTTATTCTTATCGGCATTTGGCCAGGCAGCACAAAATGGTAGACATCGCACTCTTGTATTTTAATGAAGATAAAGACCCCAAATACATCCGTTATTTTTCCAAGCAAATGCAATCCTTAAATACGGCCTTGGAAGCCAATGCCTATGAAACCATTGAAGATGGAAATGGGGTCTATGAGGTCTTTCGAGCTGGCTATCGAATCTTCAATTGGCTCTGGATACACAACATGTTTTTAGGCGAAGCGGCCTACACTGATGAAGATCAACTCCATACCATTGCGACCTTACTACAACATGGCCAACATCTCTACGAAAGGAATGGTCAATTTCGACCTGGGAACCACCAAACTAAAGGTATGTCCGCGCTGGCGGTACTTTCTATCTTACTAAGTGACTTTGCTGGAACTGAAAAATGGTACGACCGAGCTATGCTTCGTTTGGGGGAGCACCTTGATAAAGAAATTAATCCGGATGGATTCCAGTTTGAACGGTCGGTGCACTATCATATGAGTGATATTAATAACTATTTCTTTGTTTATCAATTGGCTAAAATCAATGACATTGAAGTAGATAAAAACTGGGAGCAAAAATTGCGGACTTTATTTACCACTTTGGTCAAAATTGCCTACCCTGACAAAAGTGCTCCTGTACTACAAGATGATACGGAGATACCATGGGGAGAGAAAAATGATATTTCAGGAGCCATGACCTTGGGTTATCTGCTGTTTGAAGATCCTGAATTCGGCTACTTTGCCAGCGATCAAGTCGATGACCGTATGTATTGGTATCTCAGTAACGATCAAGTGGAAAAGTTGAATGCTATGGAGCAAAAACGACCTAATTACGGTTCCCTAGCTTTTGAAGATACCCACTATTACGTCATGAGACAAGGCTGGGAACCCAAGGATAAAATGATGATCGTTAGCGCAGGTTTGGATACCGAAAAACCAGATCATCAACACGGAGATATGTTGGGTATCCAAGCCATTGCCAATGAACAAGTAATTTTACCCAATTACCAAGTCCGGTACTCACTCAAAGATTTTGAATTATTCAAAAATTCTATGGTGAAAAATGTAGCGCTAGTTGATGAAGTTTTACAAGGCAGGGAATGGACCTCGAACAAAGGAGGAAGTGGTTTTGGCAAATTTAAAAAACTGCCCAATCCCAAGGTGATTGCCTGGGAAACTAAGCCAGAATTTGACTTTTTTGTAGGAAGCCACGATGGTTTCGAAGATAGCGGGGTGAGCTACTCGCGCCAAGTCTTATATATTAAAGACGACTTCTGGATTGTCAAAGATAATTTTCAATCCGAATCAAGCCACGAATACAAACACGTCTGGCAAGGACATTACACAACTGAATTAGGTCCCA
>CAXIDD010000781.1:0-2311 GCA_964021975.1 uncultured Saprospirales bacterium
TCCTTTGATGCCTTCCTGCTTTTATTGGAAATACTAAGGACTTTGGCACAATCTAATGAGTATCAACTTCTAGCTAGTGAAACTTATGGCAATAGCTTAAAAAACACCGATACAGACCGCATGAGTCGCGTATATGATTACATTATGGGCCATTATTATGACAAAATCACACTTAAAGAAGTAGCTGATTTAGCTTATATGACACCTTCCTCCTTTAGTCGTTATTTTAAACAGTGCAGTAATAAAACTTTTTCGCAATTAATCAGTGAGCTTAGGATAGGCCACGCCAGTAAATTATTGATGGAGCAGGACTTGCCAATTATGGAAATTTGCTTTAAATGTGGTTTTCGGACACTTTCTAATTTTAACCGGCAGTTTAAGCATATTCATGGAGTAAGTCCTACCGCATATAGGCGTGCTTATCAAAATATGTAGACAACATATTGATTAATATTTTTTAAGATAAAAAGATCAAGCTGAATTGGGTTGCTTGGGATTTCATTGTGTACATAGTCGACTTTTTCTTCTAAAAAACATCCCGTAGATATTTTTTAAATTTGCCTTATTATTCATATCCATTTAATTAGCCATCATGATTTTCAGGTCATTCTTTCTATTACTGTCCTTTGTTTTTGGTTTTACGGCCCTAAGTGGTCAAAGTCAATCGGCCGAAATACTGCAAAGAATGGTAGAACGGATCGCTACGGTTTCTATCCCAACTAAAGCGGAAACCGAATACCGAGCGGCTTCAAAAACCTACCGAGAGATCCAGGAAAAACTCGATAAAATAGACCCTAATCAACTAGGACTGAACGAAAAAGTCGACTTCATGCTTGCTAAAGGCTACGTTCAAAGGCAACTCTTCGAAATAGACACCATCCAACTATACAAAGTATATCCAGTGGGGTATTTTTCGCTGGGAGCAACCAATCGGCTATTCGTGAGACCCGGAGCTATTGGTAATTCAGGCGTGAAGGCCGCTATTGCAGAGCTGAAACGATTCCCTGAAGTGATCGAGCACGCAAAGACTAACTTAACTCGCCCGGCAAAAACCTGGACCGAAAATACGATCTATCAGGCCTACTATGCCAAACTTTTACTTCGAGAGTCGGTTCCCAATGCCATCGTCTATGATGAACAATTAAAAGTGGAACTAATAGCTGCTTCAAAAACGGCACTTAAGGCTGTAAATGACTATGAATCCTGGCTAAAGACTGTCCTCTTACCTCGATCTGATCGCTCTCCCGCTTGGAAACCTTCGGAAGTAGAAGCTTATCAGTTTAACTACGAATTCCTATATGATTACAGCGTTGATGAAATGATCCGTATCGCAGAAGAAGAAAATATTAAGTGTAAAGCTGATATGGAAGCATTGGCCAAACGCATTCACCCTAGCGGTGACTTGAAGACCGTTTGGTCCTTGATGAAGGATGAAGCCCCACCATGGCCTGAGGTAGTACCAATGGCAAAGCGATTTGTCGAATTGGCCGCCAATTGGCTGAAAGGGCCAAAAGGGGATCACTTGGTTTCGATACCCAACTTCGACTATGGTGTTCAAATAACGGCACCAATGGGGCGTAGAACCCTTTCTTTTGGAGGCGCTTCTTATGGCCCGACCGTTGCCCAGCGCCTTTCCGGTTATTATGTCTTGACGCCTTTGGAGGATATTCTTACAGACGCCGAAAAAGCCAGCAGAATCCGATCTTATAATCCTTACTGGACCCATGTCATCTCTTATCACGAGTGGTTGGGGCATACCGTGCAGAGAGCAGATGCTTTACTGGCTCCACAAACGCCTATGAGAAAAATCTTCAACTCCATATACTTAAGCCAGGCTTGGTCTTTTTACCTGGAAAAATTATTGGAAGATGAAGGCTATTTCGAGGACGAACTTGACCATACCACAGCATTGAAAACCAGAATGGGTAGGCTTCAAATGCGTATGTGGCGCATCCAGCGTATTCTCACTAAACTAAAAATGGCTAAAGGTGAAATGACTTTTGAGGAATCTGTTCAGGCTTATATCGATGAGATAGGAATGGAGCCGACCAACGCTTTCATTGAAGTCCAACGCGATTCTCAAACGCCCTCACCTCCAGGGAGAGAAATCATCGGAGAAATGATGATCATCCAACTCAGAGAGGAATATAAATCCAGAATGGGAGAACATTACAACATGAAGGAGTTTCATGACAAATTATTGAGCTATGGCCCACTGCCCTTTGCATGTATTAAAATGCTAATGCTTGGTAATTGAAAATGAAATGAGCATGATCTTATTTAATCATAAAATCACCAAGCGGTGATGATT